>CABQMM010000311.1 GCA_902465215.1 uncultured Bacillota bacterium | reverse complement strand
TTTTTCACCTCCATTCTGAAAAATTTATGCTAAATTATTATATGAAGCATATGCTATTTTGTTGAAATGCCCGGGAAAAAGTGGTACAATAAATTGTTATAGAATAATATGGCGTAAAAGACTTTGCGCCTGAAAATAGAAAAGAGAGGGTAATTATTATGTGTGAAAAATTAAGAGTAGGTATTCTTGGTGCAACGGGAATGGTAGGACAACGCTTTATATCGCTTTTGGAAAATCACCCATGGTTTGAGGTTGTAACATTAGCGGCAAGCGGAAGAAGCGCAGGACTTCCTTATGAAAAAGCCGTAGAGGGAAGATGGAAGATGGATACGCCGATGCCGGATGCTGTAAAGAATATTATCGTTATGAATGTCAATGAAGTAGAAAAAGTTGCGCAGACTGTAGACTTTGTTTTCAGCGCAGTTGATATGACGAAGGAAGAAATCAAGGCAATCGAGGAAGCTTATGCAAAAACCGAAACTCCGGTTGTTTCAAACAACAGCGCGCACCGCTGGACACCGGATGTTCCGATGGTAATCCCGGAGATTAACACGCAGCATTTCGAGGTAATCGAACATCAGAAAAAGCGTTTGGGAACGAAGCGCGGCTTCATCGCAGTTAAGCCAAACTGCTCAATCCAGAGCTATGTTCCGGCTTTGGACGCATGGAAAGAGTTCGAGCCGTATGAATGTGTCATCACGACTTATCAGGCAATTTCCGGAGCAGGCAAGGACTTCAAGTCATGGCCGGAAATGGTAGAAAACATCATTCCTTACATCGGCGGAGAAGAAGAAAAGAGCGAACAGGAACCTTTGAAAATCTGGGGTCACATTGAGAACGGCGAAATCGTGAAAGCGGAAGAACCGAAGATTACCTGTCAGTGCGTCAGAGTTCCGGTGCTCAACGGACATACCGCAGCAGGCTTCGTGAAATTCAGAAAGAAACCGACGAAGGAACAGCTGATTGAAAAGCTGAATGCGCATAAAGGCTTCCCGCAGGAAGAAATGCTTCCGATGGCTCCGGAGCAGTTTATCAAATACTTCGAGGAAGACGATCACCCGCAGGTAAAGGCGGATGTGGGCAGAGATAAGGGCATGGGAATTTCCATCGGCAGACTCAGAGAAGACAGCATTTACGACTTTAAATTTATCGGACTGTCACATAATACTGTAAGAGGAGCTGCAGGCGGCGCGATTCTTTGTGCAGAAACACTGAAGGCTAAGGGGTATATTACGAAAAAATAGCCGTAAAAGCGGTGAGATTAGGGGAGATATAATAGAATGACATATTTTGAAGCGACAATTTTAGGGCTGGTACAAGGATTGGCAGAGTTTCTGCCAATCAGCAGCTCGGGACACTTAGCGCTGCTGCAGAGCTGGTTTAAGATTGATGAAAGCAAAGTGCTGCTCTTTACGGTTCTGCTGCATGTCGGGACGCTGATTTCGGTGTTCATCGTCTACTGGAAAGATATTTGGGAGCTGATTGTTGAACTTGTGCTGACGATTCGGGACTTATGTACCGGAAAGGGTCTTCGAATGGAGGAAAGACCGGTAAGAAAGCTCGGCGTTATGATTATCGTTGCGACGATTCCGACTGCAATTATCGGATTTGCGTTCGGTGATTTCTTTGATTCGCTGTACACTTCGGTTCTTCCGATTGGAATCGGGCTGATTATCACGGGTTTTTTACTGGTATTCGCGGAGAAAATCAATACGGGAAATCGCGGAATCAAGCAGATGAACTGCAGAAATGCAATTTTCATCGGAGTCGTGCAGGGCATTGCAATCTGTCCGGGCATTTCCAGATCCGGATCAACGCTTTTCGGAAGTCTGGTATGCAATCTCGACCGTAAATTTGCGGTTAAGTTTGTATTCTTGATTTCGATTCCTTCGATATTGGGCTCGGCAATTTTAGAAACTCCGGCAGCAATCGAGGCAGGCGTTACGGCTTCGCAGCTCGGTCCTGTCATTTGGGGAATGGCAGTAGCGGCGATTTCGGGACTTGTCGCAATCAAAGGCATGATAAAAATTGTATCGGATAAGAAATTAAGCTGGTTCTCCTACTATGTGTGGGCGCTCGGACTGGCTGTTGTAATATACAGTTTTTTCGTTAAGTAAAAAAAGCGAAGAACGCGAAGGCAGAACAGACTTGCGCTTAAAGGATAAATTAAAAGAGGTACGAGATGGCAGAGACGAAAAGAGGACCGGGCAGACCGCCGGGTTCAAAAAACAAAACAAAAAATAACAATAAAACTTCCAAAGCTCAGACTTCTAAGGCGAAGGAGAAGGCGCAGGAAATCCAGGCAAAGAAAAAAGCAGACAAAAGGGTAATTGACGAAATCTGGGCAATTATCACGATTGCAATCGGCGCTTTTTTGGCTGTGGCGACCTTCACATCGGGCGCAGGCAAAGTCGGTGAAATCATCGGTGAAACGCTCAAAGGCGTGTTTGGACATATGGCGTATGTACTGCCGTTCTATTTGATTTTGTTTGGGGCACTTCTTTTCGCGCGGAAGACAAGTCATTTTTCATTGAAAACCGTTGGGCTTTTGTTTGCGATTCTTTTGATGATGACGACGAT
>CABQMM010000310.1 GCA_902465215.1 uncultured Bacillota bacterium | reverse complement strand
ATCGTTAAGGGAATTGAAGGCGAAGGACTGACGCAGAAAGAAGAACCTTATCAGGTCAAGGTCGACAGCTCGGATTTGAAACATGTTATTGAGGGCATGAGACTTGTAGCTAAGAGAGGTACTCTGGCGGGAACTTTTGCGGGTTTCCCGATTGAAGTTGCCGGAAAAACCGGAACCGCCGAAAGAGACGGCTACATCAATCCGAAGAATGAGGTGGCTTACGTAAAAAGCCATCTGGGAAGTATCGCTCCGGGAATTTCATGGAGTCAGGTTCAGAAGGAAATGAATCGGTTAATGAAAAAAGATCCGGCGACATATCCGACGGAAAACGATACTGTGGATGCGGCTCTGATTTCCGTGAGCGGCAGAACCGTGACGCAGAGCAAGATTGACCAATACAAGGATACCTATGACCACTTCGCATGGACAGTGGCGATGGCGCCTGCAGACAATCCGAAGATTGCTGTGGTTGCTTTGCTTGTGCAGGGCGGCATGTCCTACAGCGCTGCGCCGATTGTAAGAGAAGTGATCGGCGAATACCTGCAAGTAGACACAAAAACAAAAAAGATTGATTTTTCAAATAAGATGAACTAATAAATTACATTGGGAGAATGCTATGGGAAAGACGATTGCCATTGTTTCGGGCAAAGGCGGAACCGGCAAGACGATGTTTGCGGCAAATTTAGGCGCGACATTGAGCAAGCTGGGAAAGCAGACAATTTTAATCGATATGGATACCGGTCTTAGAAATCTGGATTTATACCTCGGTCTTGAAAACCGGGTCGTTTATGATGTAAACGATGTCATGAGCGGACTTTGCAGGATTCGTCAGGCTGTAATCAAGGACAAAACCTTTCCGGGGCTTTCTTTTATGGCAGCTTCTCCGCGAAAGGATGAGGGCAACCTCACCCCGATGCATGTAAAGGTCCTTTGCGACAAACTTTCGGAAAAATATGATTACATTATTCTGGATGCTGCGGCAGGCATCGACGACGGACTGGACATGGTACTGGGCGGAGCTGAGGAGGTTATCGTGGTTATCAATCCCGAAATTTCTTCCGTCAGAGACAGCGAGCTCGTTACGAATGTGCTGAAATCCAAGGGCATGCAGAATATCTATTATGTAATCAATAAAATCAACCTAAAACTTATGAATGCAGGGCTTGCGCCGAGCATGGAGGATGTAACAAGAGGCATAAGAAGCCGAATCATCGGTCTGATTCGCGAGGACGAAAATATTCACATTTCGACGAATCTCGGGCTTCCTGTGGTATTTAAAGAAAATACATATATTGCCGAGAACTTCCGCAAGATTGCGCAGCGGGTGGAAGAACTTTAAGAAATATAAAGAAAAAATTGAAAACGAACAGAAAAAATAAAACGAAACGGACGCCGAAGAGACGCCCGTTTTTGTTTGGTTACTCTTTTATTTTAGAAATTGATTGCCTTACTGTTCACGCCGACATTGACGATAATTCCGATGGAAATCATGCTGGCGATTACCGATGTTCCGCCGCCGGAGAGAAGCGGAAGCGTGATTCCGGTTACCGGCATCAGCCCCATCGTCATTGCGATATTTTCAAATACCTGGAATAAGAACATTCCGGTAAAACCGATTACAATCAGGGCGCCGTATAAGTCTACAGAGTCACGGATAATTTTCGTGAAGCGTATCATAAGAAAAGCATACAGGCAAACCACGACTGCGCCTCCGATGAAGCCGAGCTCTTCGACAACAACTGAGTAGATAAAGTCAGATTGCTGTACCGGTATAAAATCCAAGCTTTTCTGCGTTCCTCTGAAAAGTCCTTTTCCTGTTAAACCGCCGGAACCGATGGCAACCTTCGACTGCCATACCTGATAATTTCCCGAAAGACTGAGGTTTTCGGGGTGGAGGAAGGCTTCAATTCGTTCCTTTTGGTAATCATCTAAAAACTTGTATACAACCGGGATTGCCGCGAGACAGACCAAAATTGATTGAAAGAAAATTTTATAGTCGATGCCTGCGAAGAATACCATGAAAACCCACATGACCATGTAAACAAGCGCGCTTCCAAGATCCTCCTTCAAAACGATTACGATGATTGGCGCCGCATACAAAAGCGCTTTGATTACGCCGGTAAACTTATTGAGCTCGTCCCTGTGCTCGGACAGATAGCCTGCCATGAGCAGTACGAAAAGGATTTTAACAAATTCTGATGGCTGCAGAGTCGTAATTCCAAGTGTAATCCATGCGCGCGAGCCGAACTGCGTTACGCCCAGTCCCGGGACATAAACGGTCAGGAGCAGCACGATCGAAGCGATATACAAATATTTTTCAAGACCGCTGAAAAAGCGGTAATCAAACTGCTGGATAAACAGCAAAACTCCAAAACCTAAAAAATATGCGACTGCCTGTATCCAGACCGGTCTTCCGGCTTTGCTGAAAAAGACTAAACCTTCGTCATAAACAGTGCTTTCGAGCATGACAAGGCTCAAAATACCCAGTAAAGCAACTGTAATAAGTATGAATTTGTCCACATTTTTAAGCGGGTTAAAAATTTTGTTCATTTCTTGCCTTTCTCTACCTTGACATTTTGTTCATTTAAAC
>CABQMM010000309.1 GCA_902465215.1 uncultured Bacillota bacterium | reverse complement strand
TTTGTCCTCCGCTAAAAATATCTTCTATTCTATTCTACAATAAATTAAGAATACTTGCAAATTGTTTAATTTGTGCTAAAATATAGATTGCACTATTTTGGTATGCTAACATTTGTGCTATATTATTTTGTTGCACAAATTTAGGAGGTAATTTATGAAAATTGCGGTAGTCGGCGCCGGAAAGCTCGGAATGAAAGTTGTTAATGCGCTGGTCGGCGGAAACCACTCTATTACGGTTATTGACAAAAATGAAGCGATACTGAATAAAATATCACAGCAGTACGATGTGCTTGTTTCCTGCGGCAACGCCAAGCAAATCAGTCTTTTAAGGCGTGAATCCATCAACACCTTTGACTTTTTGATTGCCTGCACGGACAGCGATGAGAAAAACATCGTGATTGCTTCTTTTGCGAAGAAATTAGGCTGCACGAAGGTCATTGCAAGGGTTCGCGACCCTGAACACATGAATCAGATGGATTTCATCAAGGAAACGATGAATATCGACCACATCGTCAACCCGGATCTTGGCATCACTCTTGAAATTTACAAATATTTAGTTGAAAAATATACACTTACAAACGGTATTTTTTCCAGTGGAAAGGTTTCGCTCGTGCAGTTCAAGGCAAAACGCCTGCCACGGCTGATTGATCTCTCTATGGTGGAAGTCAGCAAAGTGCTGCCGAATATGCTGGTGATTGCCCTTTCCCGAAACGGAAAAATCATCATTCCGCACGGACAGACAACAATTGAGGCCGGAGACACGGTCTACCTCATCGGTGAAAAGAATCAGATTGCCGAGCTTCACCGTAAGGTTTACGAAAAAGGAAAATATACGGATTTGCAGAAGGTGATGATTGCCGGCGGCGGTAAAACGGGATATTATCTTGCGGATAAGCTTTCCGAGTTCGGAGTTTCCGTAAAGCTGATTGAAAAGAGCAAAGAACGCTGTTACTACCTCTCCACACATCTTGACGATGTCATGGTGCTGCACGGCGATGCCACGGACAGCGTCCTCTTAGAAGAGGAAAATCTCGATGAAATGGATGCTTTCGTTGCTGCAACAGGGCTGGACGAGGAAAACCTTCTCCTTGCGCTCATCGCTAAGCAGCGCAATATCGAGGATGTCATCGCCAAGGTAAGCCGCCAAAGCTACAAAGATTTAATTGAGCGTATGGGTGTCGACATGGTGCTGAATCCGCTCGACATTGTTGCAAGTAATATTTTGCGCTATATCCAGGGCTCCAAGAGAATAATCTCCTACCTGCTGATTCAAGGACAGGCGGAAATTATGGAGATTATTGCAAGCGACGATATGAAACTGGCAAACACGCCGCTGAAGTATGTCAAGCTTCCTGATGGCGTGCTGATTGCCGCAATTCACAGAGGACCGAAGGTGATTATTCCAAACGGAGATACGGAAATTTTGGCGGACGACAAAGTTACGATTTTCTGCCTGCTTTCCGACATCGGGGAACTGGAAAAATTGATGACCGCAAAACGAGGTTTTCTGTTATAACTGAGAATGCTTAAAGAAACATTGCTTAAGAAGAGAAAGGAAAGTTACGATTCGCTATGGGTGTCAGGTTTAAAAATATGATACGAATTCAGGCAGCAATTTTACTGGTGCTGGCGGTGTCCCTGCTGATTCCCCTTGCTGTGGCGCTTTACTACAAGGAGTCCGGTGCCGGACTTGCTTTCCTGTTTGTCAGCGGAGGATGCGCGCTCATAGGAGGAATCATACGGCTCGGAATAAAATCTTCTGACAGCAAACTAAAAGTCCGCGATGGCTTTTTCATCGTTTCCGCGGCGTGGCTGACCTGCTCGATGGTCGGGGCGCTTCCGTTTCTGCTTTCCGGTGCGATTTCCTCTCCTGCGGATGCATTTTTTGAATCCTGCTCGGGTTTCAGTACGACCGGCGCTTCCATACTCACGAATGTGGAGGTTTTGCCGAAATCCGTACTGCTCTGGCGTTCATTCACGCACTGGCTGGGAGGCATGGGAATTATCGTCTTCGTTATGGCTCTTCTTCCGGTGCTCGGTATCAACGGACAGATTGCAGCCAATGCCGAAACTCCGGGACCTACGAAAGATAAACTTACCGCTCGTTTTTCCGATACGGCAAAAAATCTTTATAAACTTTATATTGCATTTACACTGGTCCAGACGCTTTTGCTTTGTCTTGGCGGAATGAGTGTTTACGACGCATTCCTGCATGCTTTCGGAACCATCGGTACCGGAGGATTTTCCAACTACAATGATAGTGTCGGACATTTCAATGCTTATATTCAGATTGTAATTCTTGTTTTCATGGTGCTTGCGGGAACAAATTTCAATCTCTTTTTTGTTCTCAAAAGGCGTGGAATCCGGACATTCCTGCAGGATGAGGAGCTTCGTTTTTATCTGATGGTAATGGGCGCGGCTTCACTGGCGGTTTTTGCCTGCAATCAGCTGAACACGCATTTCAAAAATACCGCAGGTTCGCTTCTTGACAGCGCTTTTCAGGTTGTTTCGATTATGACGACTACCGGATATGCGACTGCCGACTACGACCTTTGGCCGACCTTTTCGAGGATGATTATTTTCTGCTTGTTT
>CABQMM010000308.1 GCA_902465215.1 uncultured Bacillota bacterium | reverse complement strand
GCTTTGCCCGAACAAGTTCTCGTACAAGCCCGTTGATGTTATCTTGCATTGTACCTTTCAGGCACTCAAAGTAGACCGTTCGATAGCTGCTCGATTTCAGTGCCTTCTGAATCAGGGTGGTCTTGCCAACTCGACGTTTGCCATAGACCATTACTGCTTTTCCAATATAGTCTTGCTGTAAAAGCGCCAGTTCTTTCTCACGGCCAATAAACATATTGCACCTCCAAAATCATTGAATTGAAATTCATTGAATTTTGTTTCAACATTATTGTAACATCAACTCTATACAAAAGCAAGTACTTAAATGAAAAAGCAGTATTCTTTCTTCCAAACAAAAAACCTCCACCCTACGCGCATTGCCGCACGGGGTGGAGGTTTTCTCATGCTAAACGGTGGTCTTTCTTGGTGGGTGAGTTCTTCATCCTCAATCCCAGCCAGCTTTCCAGCGTCTGCAAATCACTGAACAGAATATCGTAGACCTCATCACTTACCAGCGGTGTATGTACTTCATACGCTGCGCGGCAGCGGTTCAGGCGGTCTGTCAGTTCCCGCAGCTTATCGATGAAAGCGGCTTTCTCCTGCCATTCCTCAGTTTTCATTGGCTTTTGGGGGCACAGTGGCCGAAGTTCAGTTCATTGATCACCGACAGGATGGTTTCATCGTCATCCCAATCGGCAGAAAACACTGTCGGCGCATAGGTGCCATCCAGCATGACCATCACTCTCCCCTGCTCAATGCGCAGGGTCACATCCTTGCGCCGGGCGCAGACGATGGCGAGATTTCCTATTTGCTTCATCAGGTAAGCACTTCCTTTCTTACGCAGCCTGTAAAGCCATCGGTAGCACCTTGCGGCTCCACAGGTCAACAAACTTTTTCACTTCTTTCGTAGGGTCACTGTTGCGTTCGCCACGGATTTGTACAATTTTGCCGTTGCTGACTTCTACCGTTACAAACGGCTTTTCCGGTTCTTCTACACGGCGGACAAATACAATCAGGCATTTTTTCGCTGCTACTCGATCAATATAGGTGCCGACACAGTGGTGCAAGGCCTGTCCTTCTGTGATGAGGTCATCGGTTTGCTTGGGGCAGACAATTTGCAGTTTCTTTGAAGTGAGATTGGCCTTTTCTGCCAAATTCTCATACACTTCACGAAACGCACGCTTTGTTTGCTCGTCCCTACACTTCTTAATGTATCGGCTCAACTCGTCATGGGCCTCATTGCAGTGTTTAGGGAACAGAGCCTGGCTGCTTTTCATGTCATAATTCTGACCTTGACACATTTG
Organism: uncultured Bacillota bacterium; assembly: GCA_902465215.1. Classification (GTDB taxonomy): domain Bacteria; phylum Bacillota; class Clostridia; order Peptostreptococcales; family Anaerovoracaceae; genus CAG-238. Next base: position 1,312 of record CABQMM010000308.1, on the reverse strand, counting down.
CAGGTAGTCGCTGTAGGTCGAGATTGCCTCTTCCATCGGGGAACGATAGAGGAAAGCCCGCTTCAGCTGCATATAATCCGGCAACTGGCTGTCCATATAGCGCATGAATTTTCTTGCTGTCATATAGGCAAACCATTGCGTTGGAATCGTATGCACATGATTTTTGAGCTGCCACTGCAAAAGTTCCTGCCGGCCACGCAAATTAAGCTTTACATATTGCTGGTATGCTTTCAGTGTATCAACGCCAGCATTTAATTCACGCAGCATGGCCAAGTCTTCTTTGTTGACTCGTAAAATGCGGTGCGTGCGTTTTTGTGTGGCATCAATTTCTGCTCCCATACCGTGCCGATACACAATGTCTGAAACGATGCGCTCGAATCCAACTTTAACAAGATGCTCAATAAGTTTTGGATGGCGCCGATATACGCGCAGGTAAGTACTGACCTGCATAGCCTCCTTCGTAGGTTCATAGAACTGCCGGAGTGCGCAATACTGCCACGGCGTTCCCTGCAAGGCTCTTTTCAGCGATGGAAGGTAAATCGCCCCGGTATCATCGGCTTCATAGCCGCTTGTATAGGGAGAAAATCTTGGACGATTTCCTCTACGCCAGTGCGTTGTGCTATCGTAACTGCTGTCATAATAGAACGCTTCTGTGTCGGTGCCTTCTTTCCCAACGACGCGGATAAATAACCTTGCGTTCTCATAAATTTCTTTCGCAGGCGTATTCTTTTTTTCCTTATATGCCCAGCGTACCTTGAAGATCCGTATCAGCAATTCTTCATTGCTGATTTTCTGGATAACCTGGCAGGTTTCCCTGTCCTCATGGTAGGCGGCTCTTCTCCCCTGCGCTTTGGCGATTGCCTTTTGTTTGCATTGCGGGCAGACAAAGATTTTTCCGGTTTTCGGCTTTTTTATCACAGAAAACTTCTCGCAATAGGTACAAAAGACCTGCGTTTCCGGCTGGTTTCTGTCATACGAATAAAACAGATAGTGCGGCATGACATTTCGGTCAATCCAGCGTGCCAGATTTGACGGCGCAGCTGGGACCTTTTTCATTTTCTCGACTATGCCCATATCACGTTTGCAGCGGCGCTTTTTTGCCTGCTTGTTGCGAATACCATACTGATAGACCTGCAACGCCTCCAATATCGTGATGCCACTTGCACTTTGATGGATAAAGTCCGAAATCGCAACTCCATCCGTCCCTTTATAGAAAACGCAGGATTCCCTAAATTTATAGAAACTTTCATCCACAAGATTTTCCAGCATTGAATCCCGCCACTTGACGTTTCCCTCGGCATCACGCTCAAGC
>CABQMM010000307.1 GCA_902465215.1 uncultured Bacillota bacterium | reverse complement strand
GCAGAATTCCGCTGCTGGTTAAGAGAGGATTCAAGGGCCCGATTTACTGCACGGACGCAACGGCTGATTTACTGGATGTCATGCTCAAAGACAGCGCATACATTCACGAAAAGGATGCGGAATGGCAGACGAGGAAGAACTTAAGAACCGGAAAACCGCCGGTAGATCCGCTTTACACAATTCAGGATTCCGAAGCGGCGCTCAGACTGGTAAAACCGATTTTATACGACCAGCTTGTGGAACTGAATCCGGACATGAAAATTGTATTTAACGATGCGGGACATATCCTCGGTTCTGCAATTACCGAGCTTTGGATTACGGAAGGTGATAAGACTTCCAAGCTCGTATTCTCCGGCGACCTCGGCGTGGAAAACAGGCCGATTTTAAGAGACCCGGTTAAGATTAAAAAGGCGGATTTCCTTATCATGGAAACCACTTACGGAAACCGTCTGCACCCGGAAAACTCGACGAGCATTGACGAGCTGATTCACATTACACTGAAAACAATCAAGCGCGGCGGAAGCGTGATTATTCCGTCCTTTGCGGTGGGCAGAACGCAGGAACTGATTTACCAGTTCAATATGTTCTATGAACACCACCCGGAATACGCAGATACACTTGGAAAAGTTTATGTATACATCGACAGCCCGATGGCAACCACGGCGACGGAGGTTTTCAAAAAGAATGCGCAGGTATTCGATGAGGAAACGAAAGCTTATATCATGAGCGGCGACCATCCGCTTGATTTCCCGAACCTGAAGTTTACCAGAAACACGGCAGATTCCCAAATGCTGAACGAGGATAAATCCCCGAAAATTATTATTTCTGCCAGCGGCATGTGTGAAGCCGGAAGAATCCGCCATCACTTGAAACACAACCTTTGGGACAGCAGAAACAGCATCGTTTTCGTCGGCTATCAGGCAGAAGGAACGCTGGGAAGAATGCTTGTGGAAGGCGCGAAGGAAGTAAAGCTTTTCGGCGAACCAATTATGGTCGGTGCTGAAATTTACAATCTGGAAGGCTTCTCCGGCCACGCAGACCAAAAGGGCCTGCTCGACTGGCTCGGAGGCTTCCAAAAGGAACCGAAGCACATTTTCCTCGTACACGGCGAAACACAGTCCAAAATTGATTTCGCAGCAAAGGTAAAGGAAGTCTTCGGCTATGAGCCGATTGTTGTGAACGGCAATACGGAGTACGAGCTGGAAACAGGTGAAGTCCTCAGCAGAGAAGAAGTTCTCAGGGAAGCTTTGGATCAGGAAGATGTTGAAAAGCTGAAGGACAAGCTTGCAACGCTCAAGACGGATCTCGATACGGTAATTTCCAGCGCAGAAGATGTAGTTTCCAAGCAGATTTCGCTTGATAAACTGGCGCAGATTAATAATATCGTTCAGGAATTGGAAAAGGCTTCCTTGAATCTCGGCGCTTCAGCGCTCGCAGAGGACAGAGATACCAGACCTTTAACGGAGCAAAAATAATTTGAAAGAAAGTCCCTTACGAAAGTGGAAAATGCGGATTGCGGACAGGAGACGAAGCTTATGATGGACAATGTAATCGTCATCGGCATTGCGGGCGGCACCGGCTGCGGCAAAAGCACGATGATAAATCGAATTAAAGAAGAGTTCAGCGAAAAAATTACAATCATCAGTCATGATTTTTATTACAAACAGCATAATGATATTCCTTTCGAGGAACGCAAGCTTTTAAATTATGACCATCCAAATTCGTTCGACACGGATTTGATGATTGCGCATATCCGAAAGCTGGCACGCGGCGAAAGCATTGAACGCCCGGTATATGACTTTACGATACATAACCGGATTGATGAAACGGTGACGGTGCGCCCGGCGAAGGTTATCATCGTCGAGGGCATCCTGATTTTTGAATGCAAGGAATTACGGGATTTGTTCGACATTAAGGTATTCATCGATACAGACGCAGATGTACGGATTATCCGCAGAATCATCCGCGATGTCAATGAAAGAGGCAGAACTTTAGACTCGGTTGTAAATCAATATCTGACGACGGTAAAACCGATGCATGAGCAGTTCGTGGAACCGAGCAAAAAATTTGCCGACATCATTGTTCCGGAGGGCGGCTACAACATGGTCGCGCTTGAGATGCTGAACCAGCGCATTCACTCGCTGCTTGGAGAGGCGTAAAAGCAAATTAACCTTTTTATGAGAAATGAAAATGCAGCAGAAGCGAACGCACAATGCCGGATTAATTTAATGGCATTGCAGAACCGCATATCTGCTGCATTTTAGATATTGTGCCTATAATTTTTCAACTTCTTCGGCGGAAAGCCCGGTTATCTTTTCAATGACCTCTTTCGCGATGCCTTCTTTTATCATACTTTTTGCAATTTCGCGCCTTTCCTGCGCTGCGCCTTTTTCCAGCCCAATGGCTTCGCCCTCACTGCGGCCCTGCTCCATGCCCAGTTCCAAACCTTTGCGCTCGCGCTCGTTCAACATATATTCGAATGTCATGTACTTCTTCCTCCAACCGTCAGAATTGAACTTCCTGACGCGCTCGTCAATCATGCGCGTCAGCTCCGAAGCCTGATTTTTCTTCGGGTCATTTAAATACTCGTAAAAAGGCTTCAGCGCCTCC
>CABQMM010000306.1 GCA_902465215.1 uncultured Bacillota bacterium | reverse complement strand
GCTGTGCCCGCCGTAATGGATCAAGACCTTTTTGCATCCCTGCGCCTTGACCAGTTCACCGACCTTTTCCTCCGCTTTGCGGCCAAAGATCACTTTCGTAGGGGTATAGTAGACAAAATCTTCCATCGTTGCGTCCTTTCGTTTTCAAAATTTATCACGGCGGAAGTCCCTCGGATTTTCTTTAGTATAGCGATGTTTACCAAAAAAAGGAAGAGTGTTTGTGGATTTCACAAAAACTTTCTAAGGAAATTTGTCGTTCTATACTTTTTATTCAGAACCTGCTATACTGATTATAAGAAAATTTGAAATGAGGTGCTGTATATGTGGACAAGAAAATTGTTGAAAGATAACGCCAGAATTGTTCTTCAGCGCCGCTTCAGTACATTGCTTTTAGCGGTGATTATCGAACGGCTGATCACCGGAATCACGGCAGAACTCAGCGGAAAAACGTTGTTGTTCCGCTTGAATGACACGCTGTTTCATACTTCGTACGGCTGGCATCTCACCGGGCTATTGGCCATTGTTGTGTTTTGTCTGACGGTGATCACACAGCTTTTCATTGCCCCCTTGCTTGAGGTCGGAAAAAACCGCTTTATGATGGAAAGCCGTCAGGGGGATGCTCCTCTCGCCACGCTGTTCAGCGTTTTTCAGGATGACTATTGGAATGTCTTTTGTGTGCAGTTTGTTGTGTCGCTGCAGATTGCGCTCTGGTCGCTGCTGCTGATCATTCCCGGTATCTACAAAGGGCTTCAGTACAGCATGGTTCCGTATCTGCTGGCGGAGAACCCCAACCTGTCTTTGGCTCGAGCGAAAGAACTAAGCACCCAGATGACCGAAGGGGAGAAGTGGAACATCGTGCTCCTGAATCTTTCCTTTATTGGGTGGGCGCTCCTTGCTGCACTTACTGCGCAGATTCTGGGCCTGTTCTTGCCGACAATTGTAACTGGTGTTGTAGGCTGGCTGCTGCTTCCATATATAGAAGCTACCTGGGCAGAACTGTATGCGGTTATGCGTGCCAAGGCCATTCAGCTGGGCTTTTCGAACACAGACGAGTTGGGCGGTTTTATCCGTTATTGAACGCTTGATGCCGCATAAAGGATATAAGAAGAGAGTCTCTTTTCACATTGCATCGAAACTTGGATTTGGTGCAATGGAGAAGAGGCTCTCTTCTTGTTCTTTTCAAATCAACGGCCGCATAAAAATAGAGACAAACAGAACAGGAGGTACAAGCTTTATGTGGACTTATCGAACGGCAGCCGCTGCACTTAGCGCCCACGCCGTGAATGCAGTGAAGCCGGCATCCTCTTCCGGAGCGGCAAAAACGATTGTCAAAGAGCGTTCCGGTCAGCGTGGAATCAGCCGGCATCTGTCGGCATTTTACTTTGCGGGAATGCTGTTTGGCGAAATTACATTCTCACGCTTGACCGGAGCCGCTGGGCTTTTTTTGCAATACGAAGCCGCTTCAGTCACAACGCTGCATCAGGCAGCAGGAGGCGTTTTATTCAGCAATCTTTTCTTAGCTGCATTCGTACAGATGACCAGCGTCGTCGTTTTGGGGCTGTGCGCATTTGGCTGCCCGCTCATTCTTTTGCTTCTGATCGGCAAGGGTGCTTGGTGCGGTTGCTTTTATGCCTGGCTATATCAAACTTATCGTTTAAAGGCCACGGCCTTATCGGCTGGCCTGTTTTTGCCAACGCAATGCCTGATGGACGTTTTGATGCTGAAGTTATGCTCGTTTGCGCTTCGCTGTTCTATCGGGCTTTTGCGGGGTACACTCGGAAAACAGCCGATTCTTCTTCGGGTGCAATCCGCACGGCTTGTACGGGTTTATCTGTGGCATTGGCACGCGTGTTTGGCGGGATGCTGTAACAGCAGCACTCAGGGTTCGTTGGAATCGTCTTTTTTTTCAGTCTCTTCCGGAAGGCCCTGGGAATCCGCAGGCCGCGGCATTTTCACTCCTGCCAGCGGAGAAGAATTCACCACATCATGCAGTTTTTTTGTGTCCAGATGGGTGTAAATCTCCGTGGTGGAAACGTGTTCGTGCCCGAGGATCTCCTTCAGCGTCAACATATCGGCCTGCCCATGTCGGTACATCAGGGTTGCCGCCGTGTGCCGCAGTTTGTGCGGAGAATATCCATAACCATCCAAACCGGCACATTTCAGCTGATGGCTTACGATTTGCTCCACACGGCGCGGGCTCAAGCGGCGGCCGGTGCGGCGTGAGACGAACAGCGCCTGTTTGTCCTTTAAATTCTCCAGTTTTGCGCGCGCTGCCAGATATTGTTTCACAGCATCCACACAAGCCGGATTCAGATAAACCAGACGCTGTTTGCTGCCCTTGCCTGTAATTCGGATGGTGTCATCTTTGAAATCGGACAGATTGATGGAAACAAGTTCGCTTAAACGCATTCCACAGTTTAAAAACAGGGTCAGCATACAGTATTCACGTTCGTAAAAATCACTCTGGATGTCCTTCAGCAGTTCAAGGCTTTCCTCCAGCGAAAGATATTTGGGCAGGCTGCGCGCCGGTTTGGGAAGGTCCAATTCTTTGGACGGGTCATCGCTGATTTTCCCCATTTTGGTAAGGTACCGGAAGAAGCCTTTGATACTGCTGACTTTGCGG
>CABQMM010000305.1 GCA_902465215.1 uncultured Bacillota bacterium | reverse complement strand
CCGCCGTAAGCGCGCGGAGCTTCACCTGCTCATAGCGCCGGACGGTGAGCACGATGCAGAGCAGGACTATTGCCGCCGCGGGCGCGGCGCCGTTGTGCCGCAGGAGGGACACGAGAAAGATGTCCAGCGCAAGACAGACGTAAAACGGCCATTTCCGGCTGCGCGGCGTATCGAGCGCAAGCTGCAAAAGGAGATATGTACCCCACAGCAGCGCGAGCGTGAACGGAAAATCCTTTAGTACGTTCGTCCAACTGAGCACCTGATTCGGCATCAGCGCAAAGAAGCACCCGAGAAAGGCGAGCAGCGGCAGCGGCATGCCGCGGTCGTACCCCATCATGAGGAACGCGCACAGCACAAGCGAGAAGAGCAGCAGCTGCGCCGCCGTGAGCGCGGCGGGATGCGGAAAGACCGTCAGAACAGCACGCATGAGCAGCGTATCCAGCACCGGATGATCGTCGCTCAGCGGGAGCTCACCCATCGCCTGACGGTATTGATAAACGGCGTCGAGCGGAAATCCGCCCGGCCATTCGACCCAGAGCACAAAGACCTGACAGAGAAGCAGTGCAATAAGAAGAACGCACAGCGCCTTCTTCCGGCTTCCCGGCTTCGGCAGCGTGCGGGGGCGGGCGGAGAGCCATTCCAGCGCGAACAGCATCAGCCGGATAACGGGGATAAACCAGAGAATACCGCTTAGCACATAGAAAAGCCCCGGCAGGGAGAAGTGCATCCTCGTATTGCCGTCCAGAAAGAAGCGCTGCGCGAAGCTCGCAAGCGAGGCATAAACGGCGGTTATCCCAATGGCGGCACGGGAGCCCTTCGTGCGGTACTTTTCCATACAGCCGCTCTTCCGGTTGAAACACCATACCCCGGCCACGGTCAGCAGCAGGAGAAAGCCCTGCGTCAGATGCGTCGGCTGGATGCGATCGCTCGTGAAAAAGAGGAATATAGAGTTTGCGGCGAAAACCGCCGAAAGCAGCTTTTTTTCCATAGTTTGTATCAGAGCTTTTCAATCAGCTTTTTCATCACGAGGTAGTTGAGACACATGGTAATGGGCGTTACAGCAATTTTGGCGATCACGGAGGAAAAATGTAAAATCAAATCCACGCGGCAGTAGATAAGAATAGCGTTGTTGATAACGGCGAGAAGCTTTGAAATGAGAAAAATCAGCACACACTGATAGGCAAGATAAATCAGATATTTGATCCGAATGGACACTTTCCCGCTTTGCTGGAACACTTTTTTTGTGGCGAAGAAAAAAACAAATGTGACGCCGACCCAGGAACTGATGAAATTGCTCGTGGTCAAATCGCAGAGAAGCAGCTTGGAGAGGGCCATGTAAGTGCAGAAATCAAGAACCCATCCGACACCGCTTATGCCAACAAATTTGATGATTTGAATTAACAGTTTTTTCATACGCTTAAAATTGGTCTGCAATCATGACCGTGGCTCCGGTAGCTCTGGCCGCCTGAATGCCGATGACGGAATCCTCAAAAATGACTGTATCTTCTGCGGAAATACCGAACCGTCTCATGGCAAGGAGAAAGCCCTGTGCGTCCGGTTTCGGACGGGAGATGTCTTCCTGCGTGATAACATCATCAAACAAGGGGACAACGTTGAAATGAGACAGAATATCCATGGCATTCTGCCGGGAAGCAGTCGTGACAACGACGCAGTAATACTCCGGCTTTATGAAGCGGATCATCTGAAACAGATGCGCGTTCATTTTTGCTTTACTAAGATTATGACGGTAGGCTGCCTTTTTCGCGTCGTGAACATCTTCCATATGTTCCGTACCAGCAAGAAGGAGCGGAAGAAACTCCTTATACCGGCGGCCACTGCAAAATGATGTAAAGTACTGCTTGTCCAGCTCGACCGAGTAGGGAAGAAGCGCGTCCCGATAAGCGGCATAGTTCACCTCGTCCGTATCGAACAGTGTTCCGTCCAAATCAAAGAGAGCCAGTTTTGTTTTCTTCATGGAAAGATCCTTCCCCATAGATTTCGGCAATATCCTTTAAGATCATCAAAAGTCCGGCGTAAAAAACGAGAACACGTTTTCCCGCTTTTTCGATTTTATATGGCATCAGGCGAAGCCAATGAACGATTTCATGGAAGTATATGCTTCGCACGCGCTCTTCCGAAAAATTTTGAAGCATATAGCTGCGCAGTTGGGCGTGGAGCTCATCGTATACGGCGGATTTCGTGTACATGAACTGGATGCGGTTTTCTTCGCAGTAGACACCTTTGACCGCCATAAGGAACTCATACCCGCCGTGGATCGATTGCAGAAGCTTGGCGTAATCCAGATTCGGGGAGTTGTGAATGTTCCCGGTGTTCGGGTCAATGAGGTAATAGCCGGTTTGACCGGATGTCTCCCGACGGCAGATGATATTTTCAATAGTTAGATCGCCGTGAATCACGGCGTAGCTATCGTTTTGGAATACACACTGAAGGAATTTTTCACTTAAGATATCGTCATAAGCGGAAAGATTGGGATATTCCACGCCGTTAATATATACAGACTTATAGGACAAGAGAGCAGCAATGCGGAGGGATGATTTGATGCGGTCAAGGTTTTTCTGAACCTTAGCGGTATAGTATGCATGAATTGTAGCGGCATCGGCGGGG
>CABQMM010000304.1 GCA_902465215.1 uncultured Bacillota bacterium | reverse complement strand
TCTGCCCTGCACGGCGTGAATGTCAATGCGCTCAACCAATTCGTGAAGCACGGTCGGAGTCAGCGTCTCCATCTGCAGGAAGGAACGGATGGCTCGGAGGAAACCGTCTTTTGCTGTCTGCATACCGGACAGGCGATTCAGGCGCTCGGTCAAATCGAAAATCCCCTTCTTCAGTTCCTCTTTTTCTTCCTCATACTTCCCGGAAAGCTGCATGAACCATTCGTCGCTGACCTTTCCGTTGACATTGTCCTCATAAATGCGCTCGTAGGCTTTTTGTTCCTCACAATCGCACCGTCTCCTTATTCGTTTATCGGCAAAACAGCTTCAGCGCGGTATCCAGAATTTTTCCTTTTGTGTTTTCCACGGTATCCTCCTAGCTAACGTTCGGTAACTTGTTGAGAGAAACCGAAAAAATCCCGGGAGAAATTTCTCCCGGGATTTTTTCAGTCACGTTTGCAGTGCAGGGACACCGGCAAAGTGATATGCTGTATTGCAATATCAGGCTGGCTCAGGCGTCGGTGCACCACGCCGTAAATCTCCAACGCAAACTCGGCATAGTCAATTTTCACCGTAGTGATCTGTTTCATCCCGCGCACGAATTCACACAACCCGTCAAAACCGATGATGTGCAGATCCGGATACAGCCGCTGCGCATCCACAAACGGTGCGTTCAGCATATCCAGCAGTTCATACACTAAGGTGTCGTTGAAACAGAAGATGCTGCGGCATCCGCTTGCAATCAGAGAACTGAGCACGCGGATATTTTCTTCATCCGAGTTGTAAATAATAATCTCCACATTCGGGTCCAGTTTCCGCAGTTCCGAGCAGAACAGTTCCTGGCGGTTCAGGTTGCATTCATAATCCGGTCCCGCATAAATATATCGGTTCCCTTTATGGAAGCTGTAAAGATAGCGTGCGACAAGCCTGCACCCGCCCCCGTCATCCACGCAGATATGATCATACTCCTCTTTCGGCGGATGAATACTGCCAGTCAGCACAATACGGATATTGTTGAGCTTGGCAAATTCGGCACACTTTTCGTCCGGCGGTTCGGAGGCAATCAGGAGATCCACCCGTTGCAGAATACATTGCTTAATCAGCTCAATTCCGAGTTCCTGGGCAAAAAGAAACAACAGCGTATAACGCCCCTTCTCGGCAAAAACCCTTGACAGCTCGGTACTCAACGAGTTGAAATAGAGATTGGTAAAGGAGGAAACATGCACTCCGACCACCTGGCGCTCCTCGGTTTTCATCATCTGCGCCACGTGATTCGGCATATATCCCATTTCCACCGCCGTTTTCCGCACCAGGCTTTTCGTTGCCTCCGAGATATCGTTCATATCCCGCAACGCATGAGAAACGGTATTGACCGATACTCCGAGACGGGAGGCAATTGCCTTTAGGCTGACATTCCGGCTCATCGGATGACATCACCCGTAACGGGATCAAAAATCTGCATATTTTCCGGAGCAAAATATACTGTAATCTCGTCTTTCGGGGTAATTTTATCCTTGGCATCAAATCTGCCCACCATATCTTTTCCGCAGAAATCAAAGTGCACATTGTACTCCCCGCCGAGCAGCTCGCAAACCGTAGGATGCACATGGACGGCACCGGGATGGGTGGATTCTGCCGCTTTTTCGATTTTCATGCGTTCGGAGCGCACGCCCACAGTCAGCGGATGGTCTCCGTTCAGGTATTCCTTCAGCTCTGCCAGCTTCGCCTCGCAGATTCCCTTTTCAAAGGAGTATGTCTCTGCCGGGACCTCCTCTTTGCGGAATTTCCCACGGACACCGGCAAAAAATGATTTCTTTTTCTTTTCCTTTCCGTCGCCGGGCTTACCGGATCTGGTAGCGGAAAGAATTTTCAGGATATTCTCCCGCGCAGCAAGGTCAAAGTTGCGGAGCATCGCCTCAAACTCTGCGATTTTGCGGCGATAGAAAGCATCATGCTTTGCAAGAAAATCTTTCTCCACCGTATACTCAAGACCGCCGAAAGTGAGTTTACCCCCCTCACGTGTAAAGTTTCCTTCAAAAATATTCATGGAAGGGGAACCGATAAAGCGCGCCACAAAAATGTTGTCCGGCTGATTATAAACCTCTTCCGGTGTACCAATCTGCTGAACAAATCCACGGGACATGACCACGATTCTCGTTGCCATGGTCATGGCTTCGGTCTGGTCATGTGTCACATAGATGGTAGTGGCATTGATGCGGTTGTGCAGTTTTACAATCTCACTGCGCATGGTCAGGCGCAATTTGGCATCCAGGTTGGACAGCGGTTCATCCATCATGAAAATCGGAACGTCCTTGATAATGGCACGGCCCAGTGCCACGCGCTGCATCTGCCCGCCCGAGAGCTCCTTGGGCAGCTTATCCAGATACGGCACAAGGTCCAGCTTCTGCGCTACGTCAAACACTTTATTCCGGATTTCATAAGGGTGAAATTTTCTGGTTTCCTGAAGCACTTCCCCCTTCTCGTTCAGCAGGCAGAATTCCGCGTTCAGTTTTTCGCCGTTTGCCTCGGCAAGTTTCTTTTTCTCTGCGATTTCCGCATTGATTTCCGCAGTCCACGCTGAGAGGTCCGCCTCCCTGCCGCTTCTGACAGTTGCCGTATACAGAGAGAAA
>CABQMM010000303.1 GCA_902465215.1 uncultured Bacillota bacterium | reverse complement strand
CAGCGTGCGCGTTTGCATCGTCCATACACGGCAAAACTTTCAGTCTGCGCTTTTGCTTCATCGTTCCCGCCAGCATCAGAAGAAGCACTGCCGCTGCACCTGCAATCCAAACATAGTTTTCAATTTTTGCTCTTGATACCGTTGCTGTGAAGTCGCTGCCAACCGTCCTGCCCGTAAACGGCACCTGCATACTGACATGGTCTTTCTGCACGGTGTAGTAATTTCCCTGTTCCTCGATTCCAAAGCCTCTGGCATCCAAGTTCTCATACGGTTCCACCCACACGGTCTCCGTCGTGTTGTGGCTCTGCGGCAGATAGGTCTTAGCGGAAAAATCGCTTTCCGGCAAAATCTCCGCAAGCGGCACAGCAAGCACGCTCGCTGCAACAAGTATCCACATGAGCATATGCCCCCTCGGCGTTATCCTGTTTCCAAATGCCAGCTTCACAAGCAGTACAACCGCTGCCGCCGCTGTAACCAAAATTGCTGTGTTAAATAAGTTCATCGCAAATCCCCCTTTGCTGTCAACCTTCCATTTTGTCAATGATTTCGAGCAATGTCTTTTGTTCTTCCTTTGTCAGATTTTTTCCGGAAACCAACGAGGAAACCATGAGCTTCGCCGAGCCGTCGAAGATGCGGTTGATAAAGCTTTTCATCTCCTCTTTGCGGCAGGCTTCCTCGCTAACTGCCGCGCTGTAGCGGAAATTACGCGGGTGGCTCTCATCGGCCGCAATCGCTTCTTTCTCCACAAGCCTTCCGACCATCGTTCGGACGGTAGTGTAGCTCCAGCCCGAATCCACAACTGCTTCAGCAATTTCCTTTAATGTCATTTTTTTATCTTCGCTCTGCCAGAGTGCCTTCATGATCGCCCACTCGGCGTCGCTGATTGAAACTTGTCTGTTCATAATGTCCCTTTCGTCTTTCTTTATTTTGCTTCCAAAGATTGAATCAGGTATCGTCCGTCCTTCTCCTTGAGGGTCAGAACGGAAGTGCCGAACTCACGCATTTCCCCGCTCTTTAGCGGCTTAAACATAATTGTTTCGCCGGTTAGTGTAACGGTGTCGCCTGACTTTTTCCCTTCCTCAACGATAAATTCAGCTGTCGTCCAGCCATCTCCAAAGACCACGTATCGATCAATCTCTTTCACGTAGAATGTCTTCCATTTTTTCTCCGTATAGTTTGCTCTGATGTCATCTGTCGTGATACCCGCGTAATACGCAAGGCTTTCGTTTATCTTCGCAGGGTCATAGAAAGAAGGACCTTCCGGGTAATTATCGAGCGTCCATCCATCTTTCCTGTATGGACTCCAATATTCTGAGTTCTCAAACATTTCTTTCATTTCCGCTGTCCAGACATGATTGTCGTCAAATGCCGGGTAATATTTCAAAAATTCAACAAAATCCATCTTATCCGGGCTGCTGTATGCGCTTGTAAAGTAGTCGTAGAGCGTATTTTTGTTTCCATTTTTGAAAATCTTATTCAGTTCGTCCTTTGTTTCGTCGTTCAATTCCCCATCCGGCTGCGTGCGAAGAAAATCCCAGTCCACAAAATGCAGACGGTTCTCCACCCACTCAAAGACTGCGGCGTTTTCCCTCTTCACTTCTTTGCCGTTTTTCAGTTTTTGTGTGAATTGTTTCGTGATTCGATAGCTGCCTTCCGGTAATTTGCCATACGCTTCGGCAAGATCAATGGTCAGCCACCTGCCTTTGGCACCCTCTAGGGTCTCCGTACTTAGCTTGCTCTTATCAGGGGCAACGGGACGAGAAACCTTTTCCCATTGATTGTCCGCGTATGTACTCGCATCCTTTCCGATATATCGCTCCAAACGATAGTCGGTGTCGTAAATCAGGACAGGACTTGGATTATCATACTCGCAATTGCTGATATACAGAAGCAGTTCGTCTGTACTCTCGGCAGTTGCATGAAAAGCCATGTGCAGATTCGTATCTTCATATTCTTTGAGAAGTTCCGTCAGCTTCGGCGAATGCACGCGTTTCCCGCTGATGCCGAGATCTTTCTCGCCTTCTTCTTTCGGCCATGTATAAATGCAATACACATCGTCCCCTGCCGCCTCGTCCTGAAGCAAGGTAACGGAGTCTTGCATGGTATACATATAGACTTTCAGTTTGTACTTGAAATCATTCTCGTTTTTGACAGACTCGCCGTCCGTAAAATCTCCTTCGTCAAAAGTGCGGAACAGTTTTAAAAGTTCTTTCTGCTGCTTCACATCGTCGATCCGAATAAAGTCATCATTAAACTCATGACCGGCATCCCGTTCTATCCTGATAAAGGATATATCCGCAAGCTGTATATCGTGAAAGAATCTGATGCATGGATCACTGCTCTTCGGATTTACAACAAAGCATACACAGGCGCAGAGCAGCGCGATCACTGCAATGACTGCGATCCATGTCTTCGGCTTCTTGAAAGCCGCCAATGCCTTTACTCTTGCGCTTATTTCCTTCTCTCCGCCGATAAAAGATGTCGTGCCGAGAATGAATCGCTCCGTCCCCGCCGCTGCTCTCACCAAAGTCTCGGCATAGCCCTTCTTATCTCCTGTCTTTCGCGCCGCGTCGTAGTCGCAGTAAACTTCCATGTCGCGTCTGAATCTGCGGAACGCAAGCCAAATCAC
>CABQMM010000302.1 GCA_902465215.1 uncultured Bacillota bacterium | reverse complement strand
CCCCCTTCCATAGATTTTGGTTATTTTCCTTGTCTACTTAAGAGGGATCATATCAAGTCCGGCTGCTCAAGGTTTCTTTATTCGTCTGTTTCCAGTATTTTAAAATCAATCTGCCGCTCTGCAGGCTTTGCGTCCAGAACACGGATCTGCACACGTTCACCGAGCTGATATGGGCGTCTTAAGTCGCGGGCAAATGCCATGCCTTCCACGGAATTCGGAAGTTCGACATAAACGCCGAAGTCGGTTGCGCCGCTGACAATGCCGTCGAATTCTTCCCCGATATGCTGCAGCATGAACTGGCATTTCTTGAGCTTGTCAACTTCACGCTCCAGCTCCTGCGCCTGACGCTCGGTGCGGGAGGAAACATCTGCCGCATTCAAAGCATCGGCCCTGTATTTATCGAGTTTTGCCTCCGTCATTTGGCCGCTGATGGATTTTTTGATAACTCTGTGAATGAACAAATCCGGATAGCGGCGAATTGGCGATGTGAAGTGGCAGTAATAGCGGAACGCCAGTCCGAAATGCCCATCGCATTCCGTGCTGTAATAGGCTTTTTTCATCGTCCGCAGCATGACGCGGTTCACGACCGCCTCATAAGGCTCATCCTCAATCTGTGCGATGATGTCTGCAAGAGTCTTTGGATTGATATTGTCCGCACTGCCTTTCAAGTGAATGCCAAAATTCATCAGATACGCCTTCAAATCCATCATTTTTTCAGGGTCCGGCTTTTCGTGGACACGGTACAGGAATGGGTACTGCATCCAGAAAAAATGCTCCGCCACGGTTTCATTTGCCGCAAGCATGAACTCTTCAATCATGCGGTTTGCGGTTCTGCGCTCTGCGGGCCGGATTTCAACCGGGTTCTCATCCGCATCCAAAACAATCTCAGCCTCCGGAATGTCAAAGTCCAGACTTCCCTGCTGCTTGCGCTTGTGTCTGAGAATTGCGGCAAGCTCGCCCATTTTCTTAAGGTCATCGTATAGAAACGCATATTTGCGAATCAATTCTTCGTTTTCGTTTTCGAGAATGTCTGAAACATCGTCATAGACCATCCGTGCTTTGGAACGAATCACAGACTCATGGATTTCGTGGGAAACCACATTGCCGCTGTTGTCGATTTCCATAAAACAGGAAAGCGTCAGCCTGTCCTTGCCTTCGTTCAGACTGCACACGCCGTTTGACAAAACCTTCGGCAGCATCGGAACCACGCGGTTAAGCAAGTACACGCTTGTCCCGCGTTTAAGAGCTTCCCTGTCCAAATACCCGTCTTCCTCCACAAAATGGCTCACATCGGCGATATGAACCCCCAGAAGGTAGTTTCCGTCAGGCAGTATATCCACCGAAACAGCGTCGTCAAGGTCTTTTGCCGTCGGCCCGTCGATGGTAATTATGTTTTTATCTCTTAGGTCGATTCTGCCCTCAAGAACTTCTTCCGCGATTTCTTCTTTTGAACGGGCTTTTGCCTCCGCATTGCAACGGCTCGGAAAGGTTTCCAGAAGCCCTGCCGCACGGATCATCGAAAGCACATCGCTTCCGATCTGCCCGTTTCGCGCGATGATTTCGGTTATCCTTCCCTCAGCACTGTGCTCCTTGTCCGGGTACTGCGTAATCTTGGCAACGACTTTATCCCCGTTCTGCGCACCGCGAAAAGCATCCTTCTTGATAAAAATATCGTCCTGCATTTTCTTATCGTCAGCTATGACAAAACCGAATTTTCTGTTTTTCTGAAAAGTACCTACGACTTCAACAGTTTTACGCTCTAGGATTTTGGTGATAATCCCTTCTTTGGAACGCGTCCAAAGATATGGCGGAAGCAAATCTACCTCGACGAGGTCGCCGTTCATCGCGCCGAGCATATTGTCTCTGCCGACAAAAATATCTCCGCCTTCCTCCTGCCGCACGAAACCGAAGCCTTTCGGGTGTTTTTCCAGCACTCCCGTCAGAATCTCTCCGCTTCCTGCTGCAGTTCTCCTCTTGCGTACAAAAGCGGCTGACTTTGCAGCCGCAGAATTTCTATAAAATTTTTTCTGTCCTGTTTTTTTCTTCTTCATATTCCTATTTCATCAGTCCGTGAGCTTTGGCGTCCTCGCGCAGTTCGTCGCGGAAATCCGGATGTGCCAGTTCGATGAGGGCACGCGCTCTGTCGCCCATGCTGAGCGGTTTGAGGTTCACGCATCCGTATTCTGTTGCAACATACTGCACATCGCTGCGAGGCGTCGTTACCACCGAACCCGGTGCAAACGACGACACGATTTTGCTCACGCGCTTTCCATTTTTGATAAAACTTGATGTTGTGGCGATAAACGACTTCCCGCCTTCGGACCACTGGGCCCCGCGCACGAAGTCAAGCTGTCCGCCGGTGCCGCTCTGCTGATTCCATGCGATGCACTCTGAAGCACACTGCCCGTAAATATCTATCGACATCGTGCTGTTAATCGATACAAATCTCTTATTCTTAGCTATAATTCTCGGATCGTTGACAAAGTCAAAAGGCGCACAGTACATGGCTGGGTTCTTGTCGAGGAACTTGTACAACTTCTCGGTTCCCAGCGAAAATGAGTACACATTAAGACCGTCCATAAATCCTTTGCATTTATTTGTTACATTTCCGTTTTCGATAAGATCTATCATGGGCTGATTA
>CABQMM010000301.1 GCA_902465215.1 uncultured Bacillota bacterium | reverse complement strand
ATATCCTGAAGCATATCAAGTCCGCGCCTGCCGCGCACACGCTTGACCGAATCCGTGCTGTCCGCAATATGACGCAACTCATCAAGCACAAACTGCGGAATCATCACGATTCCCTCAATTATGCCGGTTTTATAGACGTCAAAAAATCTTCCGTCAATGATTGCCGAGGTGTCGAGAACTTTCGGAGCCGCAACCGTGCGTCCGCCCTTTTCTCCGAGCCTGAACCACGACGGCAGAACGATTTCCTTACTGCGCTTTGTGGGAATCAGCCAGCCGAGGGTTCCGAAAATTAAATACGCGCTGACTGCAAGAATGATGCCGATAAAATGCGGCTCGATGTTCAGCAGGAAGGTGCTCAACAAAAATGCGACAAGCAATCCGAGAATCAGTCCGATTACACCGACAAAAATCACGGAAAGCGGCATGTCGGTGAACCTCCGCATAATGCTGCCTGTGACAAAGTGATACGCTTTAACCAAACGCGGCGCAATCACATATCCGAATACACCGAAGCCTGCACCGAGAACGCAAAAAATACATATGGGCAGCCATTTTTGTGCTTTTTCGCCGAAAGACGCAATAAAGCTGCCGCTGCATATAAGCTGAGCGGCACTCAAACCCACTGCCACGAAGAATAGTGCTATGATCGATTTAACAATACGTTTGCTCATCGCTTAATACCTCTTCCTGCGTTCCCGTGATGCTGCGAATGCAGCCGTATCACAATGATTAATCGATTTTTACAAAATGCAGATGAACTCATGCGATATTCAGTGCGATTTCCATCATTTTTGTAAACGTGTTCTGCCGCTCTTCCGCCGTGCAATCCTGACCCGGATTAAACGGGCAATCGGAAATCGTGCATATGCAAAGAGCGTTTTTCCCTGCACGCGCCGCGTTGCAGTACAACGCTGCACTTTCCATTTCAACAGCAAGCACACCCATTTTCTGCCAATCGGAAAGACTGAGAGCATCATCGTAAAATGTGTCGGAGGAATAAAGGTTCCCAACCATGTAACGCACACCTGCTTTATCCGCTTCGGCAACTGCCTTCTGCAAAAGATTAAAACTTGCTGTCGGCGCAAAAGTGCCGGGCAGTCTGTATTGGGCTGCATAGTTCGAATTTGTGCATGCCCCCATGCCGAAAACGATGTCTCGAATCTTTAATTCCGGATGAATTGCTCCTGCGGAACCGACACGAATGATATTTTTTACGTCATAATAATTAAAAAGTTCGTAGGAATAGATTCCTATGGACGGCATGCCCATTCCGCTGGCCATAACGGATACACGCTTGCCTTTATAATAGCCGGTGTAACCTTGAACTCCGCGGACATCATTAACAAGCACAGCATCATTCAGATAAGTTTCTGCAATGAACTTTGCCCGCTTGGGATCGCCGGGCATAAGAACGGTTTCAGCAAAATCGCCTGCTCTTGCCGAAATATGCGGGGTCGGAATGTTGTTCATATGAATTCATCTCCTTTATTTCAAGTTAAATCAAAATCAGCATTGAAATTATATCATATTATTGCCTGCTTAACAAGAGCAAACCGGAATAATAATGTTTATATTTTTGCCGGAATGTTGACAGTTGACATTTTTATGCTATAATCAATATGCTGATTCGGACGGGTTCCCGAGCGGCCAAAGGGAGCGGACTGTAAATCCGTTGTCACAGACTACGATGGTTCGAATCCATCCCCGTCCACCATGAAAAGACCCTCTTTTGTCTACCACGACAAGAGAGGGTTTTCTTTGCTTTCTGAGTAAATACTGGGCGAATAATAAAAAAACGGGCTTTGGAGAGGTCGATTGGCTACTCCGAAGCCCGTTTTTTGCGTTCAGCAGCAGAAATAGCCTGAAAACGCCGATGTGCTTTTTGTGTTTCTTTGCTCTGTAAAGAAAGAACAAAAGGATATAAGAAGCAGGACTCGAACCTCATAATCCTCGCAGATAAAAGGTCCTTTTGAAAAAAACACGGCTTTGCGTAGAAACACAGCGGCAGGTTAGAGTCTTCCTTTCTGCTCGCTGCGGTTGAAATAATAAATATTATTTTGAAATATGTCGAAAGCTGTTGAATACAAAGCGGTTTTATGGTATAATAATAAAAATTTTAATGTGCAATTTGCCGCGGCTGCTTTGAAACGGAGGAAAACACGATGGCTTATTCATACAACAGGCTTTGGAAGCTGATGATTGATAAGAAAATCAACAAAACAGCACTACGCCGAGAGGCAGGCATCACATCAAACGCCATGGCAAAATGGGTAAGGATGAACCTGTTGCAGAAGATCCGAACATCATCTATGATCCTTTCTGTGCATGTTCAAAAAATCTTTTCCGGCGTAAAAAATGTTCAATGCCAGCAACATGGCACAGTAAAGGAGTACGCCGATAGCAAGAATAAGCTGAAAGTCACGCCATTCTGAGTAAGAGACAGTTCGGAAGCCCAGCACGCAAAGATGACCCAACCCATAGGCGATGGGAATCAAAAGCAAATACTCTACCCAACGGCGGAAGTGTTCTTTCTGACGTGCACCCCACCAGAGCGCACCGAGGATGATAAACAGAACAATGTTGAGCATATTCTTTTTCAATACTCCAAGCATCGCCATACAGCGCAAGACAGGAACACCGCAA
>CABQMM010000300.1 GCA_902465215.1 uncultured Bacillota bacterium | reverse complement strand
TCCGGAGGTCGCCGTCAAAATGCAGATTTTGGATTTTTCGCCTTCCTTACGGCAGGCGGTCGTCATCAGATACGGCAGAATCGACAGTGCCATATCCTTAAATGCCGCCGTCTTTCCATGGTAGAGCTCCAGAAAATGCACACCGCCTGCCTCCTTCATTTCAACAATGTCGGCAGCGGTAAATTTTTTATCGTATGCGCCGTCGATGCAGCCCTGCATTTCCTCATCGGTAAAATCGTCAAAAAACGCGCCCAGCACCTTGAACGCCACTTCCTTGTAGCCGGCTTCCCCGCGCGCCATCCGCGCTGCCATTTCCCCAAGGTCAAACGGCAGCGCCGGGACTTCCTCCGGCACATAAAGTCCCTTATCCTCGGCTATGCCGCGGATGATGGCGCGCGCGCCGGTCATTTTGTCACGGCTGCCGCGTGTACTCTCATATAACATAATACATCCTCCTATAAAAAAGCCGAATTTGCCCACCCCATCGCCGGGCAGGGGCAAAATCGGCTATCAGATTTGATCTAAGATGGTGGAAAATTGGCTTTTTGAGATATTCTCGCGAAAAAGTCCAATTTTTCTTCATTTCTATGCCCGCCGCGGCCGTGGAATCGGTCGATTTTGTCCTAAGTTTGGACAAAATCGGCATATCTCCGAAAAAAGCCAATAAATATGTACCAAAAGTAACGCTTTTTTTGGCTTTTTTTCAGCACGCGTCGAAAAAATCCAACTTTCGACGCCGTTCGACAAATTTCGACGCGTCCGAACCATCCCAGACGCCTCGTTTTTGGCTTTTTTCGCGCCGTGCGGCAAAATGTCCAACTTTCGACAAATTTCGACACGCCGCAAGTCCTATGCCGCAATCTCCACGTCACATGTCTCAAGCTCACACCGACACGCTGCACGCCACAGATGGCACACTACAAGCCATACGCCATACCTCGCACGCCGCCTTGCTGTGCGAAGCGAAATAATTCTTGGCGAGCGTTTCGAAGAGCCGCAGGCTGTCAGCGAGCTTCGCATAGAGTTTGGCTGCGAAATTGAACTGTTTGAGCAGGGGCATAATCCCTGCGAGTTTTCAATTTCGCCCAAAGTCTGCGAAGGGAGCTGCTAACAGCCTTAGGCGATGAGAAAGCGAGACAATGAATTATTTCAGTTTCGCAACCATCTCGCCCGCCTTCACCTGCTGTCCTTCCGAAACGTAAATTCTCTCTACAACACCGCCATCTCTTGCGATAATGTTCGTTTCCATCTTCATCGCTTCGATTACCGCAATCGGCTGGTTGGCAGCAACGGTTTCGCCTTCCTTAACGAGCACTTTGATAATGTTGCCCGGGATATTAGCGCCGATTTCCATCGGATTGTCCTCGCTTGCGTAGAGAACCGAGTTGGAAGAGTTTACCGTTACTGTTTTGTCCTTAATCTTTATGATACGGCGGTTGCCGTTAACCTCGAAAATAGCTTCACGGAATCCGTCATTGTCTACCGGACGAACTTCCTGAAGTTTTACCATAAGCTGTACGCCGTCTGCAACCTTGACTTCACAGGTTTCGCCTTCTTCAAGTGAATGGAAGAAGATGTCAGAACCCATGTAGCGGAAAGAGCCTTCTTTGCGAATGGATTTTACATAATCCTCGAATACCTTCGGATACAGAGCGTAGGAAATGACTTCTCTGTCTGTTCCTTCCAGCTCAAGCTCATCCTGCAGTTTCTTTCTGATTGCTTCTAAATCTTCCGGTTCGAGAAGTTCTCCCGGTCTGCAGGTAATCGGCTTCTTGTCTTTAAGAACAACCTTCTGAATGTCTTCCGGGAATCCGCCTTCCGGCTGTCCCATCATACCTTCGAAGTAGGAAACCGTGGAATCCGGGAAGTCCATCGTTGCTCCCTTTTCCACAATGTTTTCCGGAGTCAAGCCGTTCTGTACCATGAAGATTGCAAGGTCGCCGACCACCTTTGAAGACGGCGTAACCTTAACGATATCGCCGAGCATCATGTTTACAGCCTTATACATATCCTTCACTTCCTTCAGCTTGTGACCCAGACCGAAGGATTCAACCTGCGCCTGAAGGTTGGAGTACTGACCTCCCGGAATTTCGTATTTGTAAATTTCTGCGGACGCCGTCTGCAGTTCGGATTCGAATTCCTTGTATACCGGACGAACGTCTCTCCAGTATTCACTGATTTTCTGCAGGCCGTCTGAATCCAGTTCTGTGTCTCTGTCAGAGTTCTGAAGAGATGCAACGATGGAATTCAGAGCCGGCTGAGAAGTCAGACCGGACATCGAGTTGAATGCTGCGTCCACGATGTCTACGCCTGCCTGTGCAGCCATCAGCACGGTAGCAACCCCGTTTCCGGAAGTGTCGTGTGTGTGCAGGTGGATCGGAATACCGATTTCCTGTTTCAGTGTGCCGATTAACCTGGAAGCTGCAGTCGGCTTGAGAAGACCGGACATATCCTTGATTCCGAGGATGTGCGCACCGCGCTTTTCAAGCTCTTTCGCCATTCTTACATAGTAGTCAAGCGTGTATTTTGTTCTGGAAGGATCCAGAATATCTCCTGTATAGCAAAGGCAAGGCTCTGCAATCATGCCCTGGTTGAGCGTTTCGTCGAGCGCAACTTCCATGCCCTGAATCCAGTTCAGAGAGTC
>CABQMM010000299.1 GCA_902465215.1 uncultured Bacillota bacterium | reverse complement strand
GCCGCTGCCACACCGCCGGAGGTCGCGAACATCCTGCCATAATAGGATGCCTGATTCCATTCCGTCGGCTCCTGATCTCGTAGCGATATATCGCGGCTGTCAAACAAGGCCTGAAGCTCCTCGAAGGTTATAACATAGTCAACATAAGGCGAGACCGTTTCTTTTTTAATTTCTGCTTTCTTTGCAATGCAAGGTCCAATGAATACGATTTTAACATCCGGCTCATGTTCCTTAATCACGCGGCCCAGTTCTGCCATCGGTGAGAGATTGTGAGAAATATGCGGAACCATCGCCGGATGTTTGGTTTCTATGTATTTGACGAATGCCGGACAGCAGGAAGAAGTAAGAAAACCTTTTTCCACAAGTTCCAAGCCTTCTTTGTAAGCGACCATATCTGCTCCGGTTGCAACCTCAAGCACTCTGTCAAAGCCAAGTTTTTTGATTCCTGTAATGACATTCCCAAGCGGAACATACTGGAACTGGCTGGCGATTGCCGGTGCTACGATTGCGATTAAGTTATTTTTGTCGCCGTTTGCTTCTGCTTCCGCTGCGGCTTTCAACTCCTTGATAACAGCTACAATACTTGACTTGTCAACAGGTGCGCCGAAAGGACAGTGGTAAACACAGGCACCGCAGTCAATACAGGCTTCTCCTCCGGGTCCCATTGAAATCGCACCGACTTTGCAGGCGTTTTCGCATGGACGCTGGAAATTATGAATTGCGCTGTATTTGCAGGCCTTCGCACACCTTCCGCACTCCACGCATTTGCTCTTGTCGATTTTCGCATGCTGATGTTCATCAATGATAATCGCTTTGCGCTTGCACTCTTCGACGCAGTGATGCGCAAGGCACCCTCTGCAAAGGTCCGTAACGACATATCCTGCTTCCGGGCATTCATCACAGGCAATGTCGATAACATGCACGATTCCCGGCTCGTTTGGGCTTCCGCCCGCCGCCTGACGAATTCGCTCCGCAACAACGGCCCGGTCCTTATAAATACAGCAGGTTTGCGGCGGCTGATCCTTCGGGATGACGTTTCCCGCGATGCGGTTAAACTCCGCAAAAATCTCGTGTCCTTCCCACGCCTGAATCGCAACCTCTCGTAAAACCTTATACTTGGTTTCCTGCACTCTGTTATCAAATAGTTTCATTCAAATCCTCCCTAAATATATTGTATACATTATATCACATTTCGCTGTTTTTATCTATCTCAACTCTGCTTGCTTCTCTTGCTTTTTTGTTTTTTTTATGTTAAGTTAGTAACAAGGCGTCGAAGCGGCTGCGCTTTGCCCCATTACTGTGAAAGGATGTGTGCAAAATGGATTTACAACACAAGAAAAAAAGCAAAGAAGAAATCTTCGCAGTTATCGGTCTGGTCATCGTTGGTGTCTGCTGGGGTTTCGGTTTCTTAGGTCTGCGCTATACCGATGCGCTTCCGACCTTCTACATTCAAGCAATCCGTTTTGGTGTCGCGGCTGTCGCTCTTGCGATTGCGTGCTTTCCGCATCTGAAAAATATCAATAAAGAATTATTGAAAGCAGGAATTAAAATCGGAATTCTGATGTTTGCCTGCTATGTCTGTGCCACTTACGGCATTAAGTACACGACAGCATCTCGAACTGCATTTTTCTCAACGCTCGGTGCAATCTGCGTACCGCTTGTCAACTTCATTTTTTACCGCATCCGTTTGACGAAAAAATCAGCGCTTTGCGTCGTTATCTGCGTTATCGGCGTCTACCTGATTTCGATGGGCGGAAACGCCGACTTCGGTTTTAATATCGGTGATGCAATCTGTCTGGGCGCTGCATTCTTCAGCGCAGGTCAAATCGTTGCGATTGAAAAACTTGCCAAGTCACATGATGTTTACGCACTTACAGTAATTGAACTTGCAACCATCGCAGTTCTCGGATTCGTCGGCATTTTCGTTGCAGGCGAAGTCATTCCTGAAAGTCTCACCACGCTCGAACTCGGCACACTGATTGTCTTAGGGCTCGTCTGCTCTTCGCTCTGCTTCATCCTTCAGACAAGCGCGCAGAAGCATGTGGCCGCAAACCGTGTTGCTCTGATTTTGACTATCGAGCCGGTGGTCGGTGCGATTGCTTCGGTTGCAATTCTGCACGAAGTGCTCGGCGCCGCAGGATGGATTGGCGGCGTGTTGGTTGTCGCAAGTATCGTCCTCTCTGAATGGAGCCCGGATCCGGGTCCGGAACTTCGGGACGGCGTCGAATAGTTGAATATCCTATGTAAGCCTTACAGCCCGTGATAGGTCTTTGCCTCGAGACAGTCTTTTGCAATCTGCGCGGAAAGCTCTTCAATCCCCGCGAACTTGACCTCGTCACGGGTCTTTTTGATAAATTCAATCTTTATCATCTTTCCATATAATTCTTTATCAAAATTAAAAATGTGGGTTTCCATATTCTTTTTGAAAGTACCGATGGTTGGCTTAATGCCGACATTCGTAATGCTCGGGTATTTCACCCCGTTGTAAATGCAGTAGGTGATGTATACCCCGTTCGGCGGCGTTACCATGCTCTCGTCAATCATGATATTGGAGGTCGGAAACCCGATGCTCTTGCCCAAGCGGTTGCCGACCACGACTTCTCCGCCGATGTCGTAATTGCGTCCGAGGAATTTGCTGCATTCGTC
>CABQMM010000298.1 GCA_902465215.1 uncultured Bacillota bacterium | reverse complement strand
CCGTCGATTACCTGACAAAGAAAAAGAAAGTCAATGAGGGCGAAATCCCGCAATACTATGTGGAGGACAACCATGAGGCCATCATCGACCGCTTTGACTTCGAAAGCGTCCAGAAGGTGCTTACGCTGGACACCCGCCGAAGTCCAAACGACAGCAATGTACAGCTTTTCAGCGGAATGGTATTTTGCGGTGAATGTGGCGCAAGCATGGTTCGGAAAACCGTTCCCTCCGGGAATAAGAAGTACGTCTACTACGTCTGCTCAGCGCACAAGCAGGACAAGTCCTGCGCTTCCCACGGGATGCGCGATACAGCCCTTGAAGAAGTTGTTTTAGAGACGGTCAAGCAGTATATCCGCGATGTGATTGACCTTGACGATATTCTCTCCATGACGGATACCGCACCGCTGAGGACTGCCGAAGCGCAGAAGGTGCAGCGGCAGCTTGACAAAAAGCGTTCCGAGCATGAACGGCTTCAAAAGCTGCTTATGTCTCTCTACGAAAACCTCGCTGACGGCATCATCGACAGGGACGAATACGCAAAGCTAAAACAGAACTACGCCGGACGCGCTGCCGAGTGCGAAAAGCAAATGGACGCCCTGAAGGAATCCATTGTGCAGATTAAAGAGCAAGGCGGAGAACACCGGGAATGGATGATGCGGTTCAGAAAGCATCAGAATATCACGGAACTGGAACGCAGCATTGCCGTGGCGTTGATAGATCGTATTCTCATATACAAAGACAACCGTGTGGAAGTCCATTTCCGATTTGAGGATGAATTTGCATGGCAGATGGATATTCTCAGAAGATTACAAATACGGGAGGTGGTTTAAGTGGCAAGAACAAAACGCAAGATCAATCCGATTCTTCCTGAAGCGGAAGCTCCGGCACCGGCGCAAAAAAAATACCGTACCGCCGCTTATGTCCGCCTCTCCGTGGTGGACAGCGGCAAACCCGGCGCAGATACCATTGAAGGACAGAAAAACCTTCTGCTTCACTTCATAGAAAACGATCAGTCTCTAACGCTGTATGGGCTTTTCTGTGATAACGGGCGAACCGGCACGGATTTTGAGCGTCCCGAGTTTGAGAAGCTCATGGAAGCAGTCAAACACGGTGAAGTGGACTGCATTGTGGTCAAAGACCTCTCACGCTTCGGACGTAATTACAAGGAAACGGGTAACTATCTTGAACGCATTTTCCCATTCCTCGGAGTGCGCTTCATTGCTGTCAACGACGGTTTTGACACGCTCACCGCCGAGCGAGGCGCGGACGGGTATCTTGTTCCGCTGAAGAACCTCATTAACGAGGTTTACAGCAAAGATATTTCCAAAAAGTCAGGTTCCGCTTTAGCTACAAAGCAGACGAACGGAGACTTTATCGGCGCATGGGCTCCATACGGATACCGCAAGTGTGTAGATGATCCGCATAAGCTGGAGCCGGATGAAGCGACTGCTTCCGTCGTGCGGCAGATATTTCAGTGGCGCGCCGAGGGTATGAGCATTACACGGATAGCAAAGAAGCTCAACGATTCCGGCATCCCGTCCCCTTCTGCCTATCTCTACAATACCGGCGTATGCAAGACGGAAAAGTATAATGGTGCAATATGGCATATACAGGCAGTCAAGATTATTCTGACCCGCCAAGTATACATCGGGCACATGGTTCAGGGAACAAAACGGCAGTCCTTCTATGAAAACCGCAGGCAGTACAAAAAGCCGCAGGAAGAATGGGTTATCGTTGAGAACACGCATGAGCCGATCATCGACAGAGACACCTTTGAAAAGGTTCAGGAAATCATGCGGCAGAGGAACGAGGAATACTTTGAAAAACTCGGAAGATTCAGCTATCTGGAAACGACCGAAAACATCCTCAAAGGACTGATATACTGCGCAGACTGCAAACGCACGCTGGTACGGTACAAAAACGTGAGCCATAACAAGAAGCTGTGGTACACCTTCATCTGTCAGACACATTCAAACGATATAACGAGCTGTCCAAAGAAGAACATCCGTGAAGATGCGCTGATCCCCATGCTCATGCAGGCTATCCAAACGCAGATCGAGCTTGCCGCAGATATGGACGAGCTTGTGCGCAGGGTGAACAGTTTTCCCAAACACAGAAAGCGGACAGCCGATTTGCAAGGGCGGCTGGACAGCGCAAAGAAAGCACTCAAGCGCTATAACAATCTGTATGACAGCCTGTATCAGAACTATGTGGATAAGCTCATGACTGAGCAGGAGTACATCACGCTGAAAAGCCGTTACAGAGCCGAAGCGGAGGAAGCGGAACGGCTGATTGAAGCGCTCACCCGGCAGCAGGTGGAAGAATCCGAGCACACGCCGGAAAATCGCTTTCTGACGGCGTTCGGGAGTTTCAAAGGCGAGGATACTCTTACAAAGGAAATGGCGCAGGCACTTATC
The DNA here is from genome assembly GCA_902465215.1 of uncultured Bacillota bacterium. Lineage (GTDB taxonomy): Bacteria > Bacillota > Clostridia > Peptostreptococcales > Anaerovoracaceae > CAG-238. The sequence goes on along the minus strand of CABQMM010000298.1, from coordinate 251 downwards.
GAGCGCGTGTATGTTGACGGGAACAGCCATATTGAGATTATCTTCCGATACCGTGACGAATACAGAGCGCTTTGTACATATCTTGAGGGAAAGGAGAATGGCGCATGACTACTGCAATTTATCTTCGTATTTCAAGCGAAGATGTTGACTTGAAAACCGGCGAAAAAGACGAATCCGAAAGCATATCCAATCAGCGCCGCCTCCTTCGGGATTATGTAAGCGCTCACGCGGATTTATCCGGCTCTGAAATA
>CABQMM010000297.1 GCA_902465215.1 uncultured Bacillota bacterium | reverse complement strand
TTCGGGAATTTGGATGTCAACTTAGATATGATAAAGGAAGCGACGGGAGTCGAAATTTTTCAGCGAGACGACGCTTTGACTTTGAAGGGAGACGAGGAAGCGGCACTTGACCGCGCGGGAAAAATACTGGATGAGATGATGAGCGTTTTGGCGGGAGGCGAGGTTCTGGACAAACAGAAAGTGCAGTATATTATCGCCCTTGACAGCGAAGGCGTTTCGTACAAGGAAAGCCGCGTCAGCAAGGATGTTATCTGCTTTACGCATAAAGGAAAACCGCTCAAGCCCAAGACGCTGGGACAGAAGCAGTATGTAAACAGCATCCGCGAAAAGGACATTGTTTTCGGCGTCGGGCCTGCCGGAACCGGCAAGACCTATATTGCCGTGGCAATGGCGATAAACGCGTATAAGAACAAAGAAGTGCAGAAAATAATTCTGGCAAGACCTGCGGTGGAAGCCGGGGAAAGACTGGGATTTTTGCCGGGAGACCTGCAGGATAAGGTTGACCCGTATCTCCGTCCGCTTTACGATGCGCTCTATGATGTGCTGGGAAGGGATGCGGCGCTGAAGCTGAAAGAAAAAGAAGTCATCGAGGTCGTTCCGCTTGCGTATATGAGAGGCAGGACACTTGACAATTCGTTTATTATACTGGACGAGGCGCAGAACACCACAAGGGAGCAGATGAAGATGTTTCTGACCCGTATGGGCTTTGGCTCGAAGGTTGTGGTTACGGGCGATGTAACGCAGATTGACCTGCCGCGGGGAAAGAAATCCGGGCTGGTTGAGGCGCTTCGGGTTTTGAAGAATGTCAGGGACATCGATGTGTGCTATCTGAAGGACACCGATGTGGTAAGACACGAACTGGTAAGGAAAATCATCAACGCTTATGAGCAGTATTATAAGAAATATCCGGAGGAAATGCAGGAGTAATGAATATTTATTTTGAAGAGGGACATGCCGTTTCGGAGGCACTTTTGGAGAAAATGACCGAGGCGGCGGAATATGCCGTGGAGTCGGAAAATCTGCTGAATCTGGACAAGCAGCGGTGCGAGCTGAGCGTTACCTTCGTCGGACTTGACGAGATACACGAGATGAACAGGGAGTACCGTGGGGTGGACAGACCCACGGATGTGCTTTCGTTTCCGCAGTTTGAAGACCTAACAGAAGACATTCCGGAAGTCGGGGAAATCTGCCTCGGCGATGTTGTGATTTGCCGGGAAAAGGCGGAAGAACAGGCGGAGGAATTCGGACATTCCTTTGAAAGAGAGCTGGTTTATCTCTTCACTCACAGCGTTTTGCACCTTTTGGGCTACGACCATATGGAAGAGGACGAAAAAAAGGTGATGAGACAGCGCGAGGAAGAAATCATGGAACAGATCGGACTTATGCGTCAGGAGGGATTGAAATGATGTACAGAGACTTATACGAAAAAGCAAAGGAAATGCTGCCAAGAGCCTATGCTCCGTTTTCAAAATTCAGAGTAGGCGCGGCGCTTTTGACCAAAGAAGGGCAAGTCTATACGGGCTGCAATGTTGAAAACTCTTCCTTCGGAGCTACGATTTGCGCAGAAAGAACAGCGTTTGTCAAAGCGATTTCCGAAAGTGAAAGAGAGTTTGAGGCGATTGCGATTGTCTGCGAGGATGGAGAGGCATGGCCTTGCGGCATCTGCAGGCAGTTTATGAAGGAATTTTGCGACGACGACTTTAAAATCATCACAGGCGATGACGAAGACAGCCTGCGTGTCTACACGATGGATGAAATTTTACCGGAGGGATTCAAACTTTAATGAGAACAGGATTTATCGGAATTATCGGCAGGCCGAATGTCGGCAAATCGACGCTGCTGAACGCGATTTTAGGGGAGAAAATCGCAATAACCACGGACAAGCCGCAGACGACCCGAAACACGATTCGAGGCATCTATACGGACATTCCGGAGGGAGATTACGACAAAGGCGTACAGATGGTTTTCATCGACACGCCGGGCATTCACAAGCCGCACAGCAAGCTCGGAAGCTTTATGACCGAAGCGGCAATCAATACTTTTAAAGAGGTGGATGTCATCCTGTTTCTGGTGGATGAGCCGCTCGGAAGGGGGCCCGGGGACAAATACATTCTGAAAATGCTGAAGGAAGTAAAGACACCGAAGCTTTTGATTATTAACAAAATCGACCGCATGGACCCTGAGGAGTTCCGCGGGATTTACGAGGAATACAGCGGAATGGGCGTTTTCGACGATGTGCTCGGAACCTCTGCGCTTGAAGGAAAGAATGTGAAGGCACTGCTTTCGCGCATTGAGGAATTTTTGGAAGAGGGACCGATGTATTTCCCGGAGGATATGATTACCGACCATCCGGAGCGCTTCATCGTCAGCGAAATCATCCGCGAAAAGCTGCTGCTGTATCTGCAGGACGAGGTACCGCACGGCGTGGCGGTCGAGATTGAAAGCTATGCGGAAGAAAAGAACCTTACGAAAATCGGCGCGGTGATTTACTGCGAGCGGAAATCGCATAAGGGTATTATCATCGGCAAAGAGGGAAAGAAGCTGAAAGGAATTGGCAAGAGTGCGCGGCTTGAAATCGAAGCGCTTCTGGGCACGAAGGTCTTTCTGGAGCTTTGGGTCAAAGTCAAGGAAAACTGGCGCGACTCGGATTTCGCTCTGTCGAATTTCGGATAT
>CABQMM010000296.1 GCA_902465215.1 uncultured Bacillota bacterium | reverse complement strand
CCCTCCGCCGCAGACTGGTTGCAGTAGATACACTGTGTACCTTCGTCCGTGTCTGTCACATGGGTGGTGCATTCTACGACCTGTACATTGGAGATTTTATGTTGTTCTGGTATTGCATTGTACTCCGCAAATGTCCCATCTGTGTGTTGGAATGCATAACCCGCTTCGAGCAAATCGCCATGCTTAAAGTTCTCCCCAAAGGTTCCCAGCAAAACGATTTCTCCGTAGCTGCCGCGACTCAGTTTGCTCTTCGTTATCACATCTTTTTTCCCATAACCAAGCTCCAAGCTGTTGATATGACCTGTGTAATTTGTGGCAATAAATTGCCCCTCTTCATTTTCACCAGAGCCGTCATTTGTCGACACCTTACTGATCGAATCGCCTTTCCATTCACTCAAATCTAAAGCAGCAAGTGGGTAAACACTCAAAGCATAAATACCAAGAGAAATATCACCACTTCCAATGATTTTTAGTGTCGTTGGATATTCTGTATTTACAGCATAAACAGTTGGGGGTGCGGATTCTACATGACGGCCTATAGAAACGGCAAACTCCCCTGTAATATTGTGCCCATTCATGTCTAATGTAATCACATGAGGCTTATCGTTCTTAGCCTCGTCATAAATTTCCGGACTACTCAAGAGTTCAGCATCCTTCAGTAAAGTGACGGTCTGACCATCCGTTGCCGCATTCATTGCAGAGGCGAGGTCTGCGAAGTGCGACCATTTATATTTGTCTGTCTGGATTCTCGCAACCATTTGCTGGTTGCATTCATTGCAGTGGTAGTTGTTGCCCGCATCCGCCTGTGCATGCGGGCAAGGTTTGCCGCAGACCTCGCATTTGCCACTGGAAAAACCGCCGTCATGGCTGCAGGCTTTTGTGCACGTAGTGCATTCATAGTTGTCGCCCGAAGCTGCCGGACCCCATGTATGCGTATGCGATATGATGGTAACATCTCCCGACCATGATACAAAGGAGCTTACACATCTAAACAGAGTCGAATCGTCCTTATCGACAAAGGCATATCCATCTGCCAGCAGTTCATCCAGATATTTGTGGTTTTTTGCACCCTCAACCGATAACATCTTAACCTGCTTACCATCCGGGCCAGACGCGGCTTTTGACCAAAAACTACCTTGAGTCAGTCCATTTGCCAGACTCGCGCTCTTAGTAAGCGTCAGACCGCCGCTCAGGTCTAAACCTTTTTGGAAATCCAACACACCGCCCTCGGCATAAACAGCGGCTGCCTGTTTATCTGCGTTTCCGTATCCATCAGCATAGCCGCCCTTTGCGGTCAAATCACCCTTGAAAACAAGGCTGCCGCCTGTTACTTCGATTGCAGGGCTTTGAGCACTTGAGCACGCTCCGCCCTGTGCAGTCACATCTTTCTCGAAAGTCAGTGTACCGCCTGTAACGCGGATGGCAGAGCTAACGGTATCCTGAGATCCACCGTTTTGAGTGATTGTCGCATCGTCAGCTATGGTTAATGTTCCGTTTTCAACGGTTATAGTAGAATTACCTTCATTTTTCAGCGTGTATCCATTCATTACCAAATTAACCGTTACTCCTGCTCGACTGAACTCAACCTCTTCTTCAATTTCCTTATTTCCTGATGTATCTTGGGTCTCCAGCGTTACTGTACCGCCATCGTTAACACTTTCCAAAGCATCATTTACAGAACCGTAGAACTTACCGTTATTGTCCTTTGCTACAATGCTGAATCCACAAACTGTACACTCTCCATTTTCGTCGTAAACATGAGCTTTTACCGGACTTCCCGCAGGAGTATATCCACAGTACCCGCAGCTTTGGGTATGACCACTGCCGTCAGCAGTAGGTACGGCATCCATGTAATGCGGAGTAGTTGTATTTTCCTGACGTCCGCAGTAACACGTGCGGTAATGTCCGGCAGCATCGGCGGAAACAGGTACATCATTAAAGTCACAGTCCACATAGCCTTCGGTTTCAGCATTCCAATTAGATACATAACCGCACAGGTTACAATATCCCCGATGCTTGCCACCATTTTCTCCTGTACCCTGCTCAAATTTCCAGTCTTTTTCTGCACATTCGCATCTGGAAATTGTAACAGATGTTTCCTTTTGTGTATCTTCAACTTTTTGCTCCGGGTCGCTGCCGGTAACGACGCATTTTACCTCTGCTGTTCGTTTAATAGTCTCATTTACCTCGCTCAGAAGTCTGACATTAGACAATGCCGCTCCTGTGCCGTTTTCCGTATTATATCCGGCACCTGTTGCAGTCATCTCGCCGCCTATAAGCTGTATATACGCCGTTTGTTCATCTTTGCTCACAATGGCACTACCATTGCTTTTGCTGCTGTCTGAATTATTAACGACCACATATCCGCCTGCCGCCGTCTCTCCGTAAATTTTCAGATCTGCGGAACCTGTATTGTTTCCTTTTATCGTCAAAGTTCCGTTGATGGTCAGTGTCCTGCCAGAGGCAATAATGAAATTCACAGTTCCATCTCTGTCCACTGTCAAATCAGCATTAACGGTCATGTCTGCATTCACATAATACCATTCCTCTGTCAATGGGGCATTGGCGCTAATGAGATAACACACCACTTTTTCGCTGGATATGACACCATCTTCGGTATAATAATTTTTATTAAACGTCATCGCCTGCGTAGCCACACCGTTGGCTTCATTCGCATTTG
>CABQMM010000295.1 GCA_902465215.1 uncultured Bacillota bacterium | reverse complement strand
AAATATTATGTCCCCTGAATTTCACACAACATTCACGGGATTTTCAGAAAGGTGGCTGAATATGAATAATTGCCTTTTTTGTATTGATGTTTACACAGTAAGCGAGGGAGACACGCTGTATTCGATTGCGGAGAAATACGACCTGCCGGTAAGCCTTTTGATGAAGGTAAACGGCATTGAAAATCCATACGACCTGCGCATCGGCACCAGACTCTGCATTCCGGGAACCGAAGACCAGCTCCCGCCTGCGCCGGAAAAATGCATGACCACACACACGGTAAAAGCCGGAGATACGCTTTACTTAATTGCCAAAATGCATAATATCAAGCTGGATGCCCTCATGCGCGCAAATCCGAGTATCGACCCGTACAATCTGCTCATCGGCACCGAGCTCTGCATCCCGGTATAGGACTGCTTTCGAAGTCCGGACATCGTTGAACACAGAAAGAGCCGCAGATTTCAAAGTCTGCGGCCCGTTATTTTAAGTGCAATATCTAAGTCAATCAAATAATCAGAACCAAACGATCGTTCCTTTAGCCGTCAAAACAACCGCTATGACTGCAAGCAGAACAAGTATGATGCAAATTATCATATCTCTTGTATTGTCGAAATATTTCTGTCCGGACTTTTTGCGATGATACAAGTACATAATAGTACCCGGTGCGTACAGGATTGTCATCGCAAATATGTAAGTAAGGCCCGATGCGTACAAGAGCCATACGCCGTATACAGAACCTAAGATTGCAATTAGCCAAGGAATAAAGCGACTGTTTCCTTCAATTTCTTTATCTTCTCCTTTGCAAACTACTTTGAAGTAATAAAATGCAGAGAATACATACGGAACCATAATTGCCGATGTTGAGAGCGCATAGCACATTTGGAATGTCGCATCGTTAAAATATATTACCACGATGAAGAACTGTATAATAAGTGTGCTGGCAATTACCGACCATGTAGGTGCTCCGCACTTATTCTTTCTGGACAGGAGTTCCGGAAAAGCTCCGTATGCGGACGGTCCAAAAGCACTGTCAACGCAGAGAATCGTATAAGAGAACATTGCTCCGCCAACGGAAATCAGCAATGCAATATGTACCAACGCTGCACCCCAAGGTCCCACTACATATTCCAAAACTCCGCCCAGCGAAGGATTTGCAAGTGCTGCAAGTTCTTCGGCAGGCAGTACGCCCATGGAAAGGAACGAAATTAAGAAGTAAAGAATAAACAGCGAAGCAAAAGAGATAATGGTCGCTTGTCCTGAAATCTTGGTGGTTTTTCCCCTTCCCGAAATTACGACTGCTCCTTCGATTCCAATGAAAATCCATACCGTTACATATACCGTGCTTTTTACTTGTTCCAGCAGCGACATTTCGCCGGTTCCGGTAAAGTTTTGTGTGAAAACATCCCAGCTGAATGCTCCGCCCAGTACAATGGCAGCCACAACAGCCAGAATCGGCACAATTTTTGCGATTACAATAACAACATTAACGATTACCGCCTGGTTCACGCCACGCAGAACCAGCAGTGAAAGTCCCCAGATAATGATCGATGCCAGAACACATGAAAACAGATTGGTTCCGTTGCCGAAAACACCCGAATAATTGCTGAGAGTTTCAAAGAAAAGTGTAATGAATGCCAGCTGCGCCAAAATCGCACTCATCCAATATCCCCATGCGGAGTTAAAACCGATATATTCACCGAAACCGGTTCTTGCATATGTGTAAATACCACTTGTTAAATCTTTTTTTACGACTGAAAGTTTAAAGAAGCACATCGTCAATCCAAACATGCCGATGCCGCAAATTGCCCAACCGATTAAAGTTGCCAGTGTATAAGCACCGCCTGCGGCGAAGTCTCCGGATAAACTGAAAACTCCGCTTGCCAGTGTTGTTCCGACGGCAAACATCGCCAGTGGCAATACGCCCAGTGTCTTGTCATTCTGATTTTGATTCATAGGAAAACCTCCTTTGTTAAACGCCCTGTAACTTCATAAGTGAATTGGGTTTAGAAACGAAGTGACAAACAACTTAAACCACCATCAAGTTTTCTGTATTCGGATGTATCAACCAAAAGTGTCTTATATCCGAGGCTCTGAACAGCTGCAAGAACTGCCGGATAACCCTCAGGAACAATTACGGTATCGTTTACCCAAATACAGTTTGCCGCGTAAGCTTCTTCCTCCGGAATTTCAACTTTGTTATACTTTTCGAAATCAGGTTTTGTTACGAATTCTCCGGAAACAAGCATATTATTGTTTTCAAGATAATTTACGCCGGTCTTAAGGTGAAGAACCTTTTCAAGCTTTACTTCGGAGCATGTCATTCCGTATTTTGCAAGGATTTCCGTTAACTGGCGGATTCCTTCTTCGTTCGTTCTTGCGGAACGTCCAACATAGAAATGGTCTCCTACCATCATAACATCTCCGCCTTCCAAAGTTCCCGGCGCCTTGATATACTCAATTCTGTCTTCCGGGAAGAATTTTCTTACTGCGTCCACGATTTCAAATTTTTCACCGTTTCTGGATTCTGCACCCGGATTTGTAATGATTGCACATTCTCTGGTAATCAATGCCGGATCTTCAACAAAGCAGGAATCCGGATATCTTTCGTCTGCTTCCAGAACCGTTACATCAACATCACACTGTTTTAAAGCTTCAATGTATGCATCGTGTTCTTTTAAAGCCAGTTCGTAATCCGG
>CABQMM010000294.1 GCA_902465215.1 uncultured Bacillota bacterium | reverse complement strand
CCTGCCGCTTCCGCATATTGTAAGCTGCCCGTTATAGGCATATTGATTTCCTATACCGTTAGAGGAAAAAATTGTTCCGCCGATGTCTTCCCCCACAGCGTTCCCTGCTTGTACGAAGCTTTCCGTTCCTTCCTCTAAAACAATTGTAACTGAATCGCCCGGCACGAATATGCCATAGCAGTTTTTTTGCACATTGTCTGTTCCTTCCACCACAATCCTCGCGCCGGAAAGCGTCAAGGTTTTCGTCTCATGGTTCCATGACCAGCCTTCGGCGCTGTCGGTTACGGACTTTTTTGTAAAGTCAACTGTCTTTTCCGTTCTGTCCGTCGCTATATATTTTCCTTCTGTGCTTGTCAAGTCAAGCATGGTCGTTCTGGTTACAACAGCGTTCGCGGCGGTTCCGTCCGCAGCATGCGCCACCCCCCCCCACTTCCGGTAAGCGGCATCATTGTAAAGGTCACGCAGAATGCCAGCAAAATCGCAAACAATCTTTTTTTCTTCTTCATCTTTTCCTCCTGCTAAATTATCCCTTTGCTTCGTATTTCTTCGTAATCGCTTTCCTATATCACTATCTCACGCGGCAGGCGTATTGGCATTGTTTCAGCTTTGTCTGCGCGATGAGTTTGCCGTTCTTGTCATAGACCATGATGCGCGCCTTGTAGTAGTAACGCACGCCCTTCTTCCCGCTTGTATTGATATAGGTTTTGGTCTTTTTTGTAATCTTTGCCTCATATGCGGAAGATTTCTTCGTGCTCCTGTAGAATTTATACTTTATCGTGTAACCAAGCTTTTGCAAGGCTTCCATCGATGCGGCCGTCTTTTCGTCCAGCTTTAAAACAAGCTTGATGTTCTGATTCGGGGTTTTGGAGGAACGCGCATAGGACTGCATCTGGGCAACCTTGCGCTTGACTGCGGACAGGCTCGCGTCATCGCTTGACGGATTATCTTCCTTCTTTGCCGTCTTGATTTCGACTTTATCACCGGTTTTTAATCCGCTGAGCTCCGTCACAGAGCCTTTGGATGTACCGTTCAGCAAAACATCCTTAATCTCGTAGCCGTCTGCCGCTGTAATTGTGAGTTTCGTTCCATCCGCGCTGAGCGTCGTCCGGAAGCCTTCACCTGCTAAAATCGTCGGCTTCTGAACCGGCACATAGCCGCCACCGCCGCCGGAACTGCTGTTTCTTGTGACGGTGAATTTGAGCGTTACTTCTGCTTCCGCCGTTTGCGTACCTTTTCCTGTCTTGATTGTGAGCTTTTCGTTGTATTCCCCGGGTTCGAGCCCCGCGTTCGGCTGTACAGTGAAAATTTCCATAGTTTCGTTCGGCGCAATCGCCTGACCGATTGTAACCGAGCTTACGTTATACTTACTGTCATTTTCCTGAAGCACTCTATCTAACAAAATCGATTCATTTCCTGTATTTGTTATCGACACTGTCTTTGCATCGGGCTGTGTATAGCCGACTTTAGTGCTTCCGAAATCTATCTCAGAAGTAACCGCTGCAATGGCATACTTAGGCTCGCTTGTCTGAATTTTAACCCAGCGGTTTGCATAGGTTTTTTCATCCGGAGATTCTATTTCTATGGCATCCTGCTCTGTAGTTCCTGCTTTTACTACAGGGGTTAAGCCATCCGCATAGGTTGGGATCGGGGATTCCGTTGATAAAGAGATTGCTGCAATGCTGCATTTTGAACCCTCATTCTCCGCTTCTGCTCTCGCAACGACGGTACCGCCGTTGATTTGTACCGTTTTAAGACTTATTCCGCTGCATTCCCGATACTGCTCATCTTGAATCTTCTTCCCTGTAGCTTCAATATAGGCATTGTCATTAACAATCAAGGTGGTACTTATACTAGCCTCCTTGCGGCCTTTTACTCCATAACTGCTTCCGTCTGACTCTCCTCCCTCTGCATATAGGAATGCATTGTTTGAGAGTTTAAGAGTTCCCTCTTTATTTTCAAATGTTACTCCCGCACTTGAACCTGCTTTTCCCTTCGCCATTCCGCCATAAGCATACACACATGCATTTTCGGAAGCTGTAAAGTCAGGTGTAGAAATTCCCATACTGTTACTGTAGTCATTGTCGCCTGGATTTTCACTGGTTTCTACAGTATCTCCACGTGCTTCAACGCGCGCACTTCCGTTGATTGCCAATGAGCTTCTTGTATATATTCCGATGCTGTCTCTCAGATTTTTTGCTTTCACTTCACCGCCTATTGCCGTAACCTGCGCATTGTCAGAAATCGTCATCTGTGAACAGGCCGCACCCCAGCTGTATGCAGCACCGTTAGTATTCTCAGCCCTATTCCCACATGTTTCCAACTTTGCTGAATCTTTGACAATAACATTCTGAAAATAAATTCCTACACTTATTCTTCCTGATGTATTTTCACCATTCGTAAGTTTTCCACCTTTTACAGTCAGCTTACCGCTTCCACATATCGTAACGGAATTATTAAAGTTTTCCATATCTCCCATGCCAGCTGACACAATGACGGTGTCTTTGGAATTTTCCTCCACAGCATCTGCTGCCTGTATTATATTTTCGGTTCCCTCTGTCAAAACAATGGTAACATCGTCTCCCGGAAGGCGCACTCCATAATAGTATCCGATTTTATTGAGGCGATTCGGGATTTGTATGAAAGTCGGCTCCGTCACCACAATCCTCGCGCCAGCCAGCGACAAGGTTTTCGTCTCA
>CABQMM010000293.1 GCA_902465215.1 uncultured Bacillota bacterium | reverse complement strand
CAGAGGCAGTCAGCGATGTGGTAAAGGAGACGACCTACCGCATTTATTTCGTGGACGAAAACGGTGAGAAAATCTCCAACGAGCATTTGTATATCGCCGACAAAAAAGACGAAAATACGGCAAATCGTGTTTTCCGTCTGCGGTTTAACTTTAAGAACAAAAAATACGAGAAGTCGCAAAAATACTATCTGGTGGCTTGTGATGAGAGCCTGGGACTGGAGATTTTGCGCAGGGAGATCGTGATGGATATCGCCTTTGCGGACGAGTTTGACTTCGGATTTTAAGAAAGTGAGGGAATGTGCATGGACGCGTTTATGGAAGCAGATGATACCAGACTGGTGCTCAAGCAAAAGCTGCGCCGGGCGTTTGACGGCAAGATTGTCCGCAAGGATCTGACGAAGCATATCAAAGAGGGCGCGAATGTGCCTGTATATGTGCTGGAGTTTTTGCTGGGGCAGTATTGCAGCAGCGATGATGAAGAAATCATTGAGGAAGGTGTCAATCGTGTCAAGCGGATTCTCGCTGATAATTTTGTCCGTCCCGATGAGGCGCAAAAGGTGCTGTCGGTGCTGCGCGAGCGGGGAAGTTATACGGTCATCGACAAAATTACGGTGCATCTGAACATCAAGGAGGATCGGTACGAAGCGGAGTTTTCGAATCTGGGAATCAGAAACGTGCCGATTCACCCGGACTATCCGTCCAAGTTTGACCGCCTGCTCTGCGGTGGAATCTGGTGCATTTTGCAGCTCGATTATGAGTTCGATGTGGATGATAAAAAGATGAATCCGATTCGGATCCGCAAGCTGACGCCGATTCAGATGCCGCATATCGATATGTCCGCGCTGAAAGCGGGGCGCGAAGATTTTACGAAGGAAGAATGGCTGTCGCTTCTGCTGCGTTCGACAGGGATGGAGCCTGAGAAGCTTTCGGAGCGCGCGCGTTGGCTACTGCTGGCGCGTATGATTCCGTTGGTGGAGAACAATTTCAATCTCTGTGAGCTTGGACCGCGAAGCACAGGCAAGTCGCATATTTATAAGGAAATTTCGCCGAACAGCATTCTGGTGTCTGGCGGTCAGACGACAGTTGCCAATCTGTTTTACAACATGGCGAGCAAGACGGTCGGATTGGTCGGCATGTGGGATGTGGTGGCGTTTGATGAGGTCGCGGGCATCACGTTTAAGGACAAGGACGGCGTGCAGATTATGAAAGACTATATGGCGTCCGGCTCTTTCGCGCGTGGACGGGAGGAAAAGGCAGCGTCCGCTTCGATGGTTTTCGTCGGCAACATCAATCAGAGCGTGGATGTGCTTTTAAAAACGTCGCATCTGTTCGAGCCGTTTCCCGAGGCGATGGCGTATGATACGGCTTTTCTTGACCGGATGCACTGCTATGTGCCGGGCTGGGAAATTCCAAAATATCGACCGGATTTTTTCACCGATGATTACGGCTTCATCACCGATTATCTCTCGGAATTCATGCGGGAAATGCGCAAGGAGTCCTTTGGCGATGCGTTCGATAAATATTTTCGTCTGGGCAGCAATCTGAACCAGCGCGACACCATTGCCGTTCGCAAAATGGTTTCGGGCTTCGTGAAGCTGCTTTATCCGAATGGGGCCTGCACAAAAGAAGATATCGAGGAGATTTTGATCATTTCTCTGGAGATGCGCCGCAGGGTCAAAGAGCAGCTCAAAAAGATCGGCGGCATGGAGTTCTATGATGTAAATTTTTCTTATATCGACAATGAGAGCTTTGAGGAAAAGTTCGTTTCCGTACCGGAGCAGGGCGGCGGTAAGCTGATTCCCGACGGCATGTGCAAGCCGGGGCAGATCTATTCTGTCTCCAAGGGCAAAAGCGGCATGATCGGCGTGTACCGTCTGGAAACGCAGATGCTAAACGGCAGCGGCAAGTTTGAGCGTACAGGGTTGGGTACGGATCGCGAGGCGAAAGAAGCGACGAATACCGCCTTTAATTATCTGAAGGCGAACGGCCGCAGCATCAGCGCAAGTATCAGTACGACGAGCAAAGACTATATTGTCAGCTATTCCGATCTGAACGGTATCGGCATGACGCCGACGCTGGCGCTGCCGACACTGATCGCCATTGCCTCCGCGGCGCTGATGCGTCCGGCACTGGCGAATCTCGCAGTTTTAGGTGAAATCAGCATCAGCGGCACGATCATCAAGACAGAAGACCTTGCCAATGTGCTGCAAGTGTGTCTTGACAGCGGCGCCAAAAAAGTCCTGCTTCCGATCACCTCTGCCGCCGATCTTGGCAGCGTGCCGCCGGAGCTTGTCGGCGCGTTCAGCCTGATCTTTTACAGCAGCCCGCAGGAGGCTGTGTTTAAGGCACTGGGCGTGGAGTAAGCAAACTTATTCCGAAAAAAGGTAAGTTCTTTGTCAATAAAATTTGAAAATATTGGAAAAATCTTTTGGAGAGACGAAAAGAACGCTTGTTCTTGTGGCGAAATTATGATAGAATAGAAATAGTCAAGAGAATAGTGTCGAGCGGCTGAGCCAAAATTCAAAAGGTCCGTATGGATTTGGAGAAGGGAGGCGGTAAGAATGAAAATTACGATAACGCTGAAGCGTTGGAGAATTACGATTTCTAACATAAAAAAAGCCGCTCCTGCTGAACCCAAGAGCGGCAAGGCTGTAAAGCCTAAAGCTTAAATGGTTGAGTCGTAAGACTCTATCTCTTGAC
>CABQMM010000292.1 GCA_902465215.1 uncultured Bacillota bacterium | reverse complement strand
CTCTCGACGCTGGGCTACCAGACCGGGAACCGCATCGACGGCATCTTCGGCAGCCGGACGGAAGAAGCCCTCAAGGGCTACCAGCGGCGCACCAGTCTGCGCGCCGACGGCGTCTGCGGCTGCAACAGCTGGAAGAAGATCTCCACCGCCGTGCTGGGCGTTGGACGGACGAAGACGACGATCGACTGATCTTTATATCTTGCCGATTGCATAAATAAAACGCATCTGCGGCCCGCTGACAAACAGCGAAACCGCAGATGCGTTTCATGTTATTCTTCTAAAGAAAAACCCTGTTGCTCCAATTCATAGCACTTTTTTATCCAGCCTTCTTGCAGATAGTCAAACGGATTATTCGTCGGCGGCATTTGAGCAAGAGCCTGTTTCAAAAACTCTGCGTATAAGGTATTTTCCGGTTCTAAGGTGCACCGCCGCACCGGGTATTCTCTATAGACATTTGCATCTCGATAAAAAGCTCTATCAATAAAACCAAGGCCAGACAAGTGAATCATATATTCTTCAAGTGCACATCGAAGCAAGCTTTTTTCAGGGAAGTTCTTTTTCCAAAAATGGACGAAATCCAAATTCAGCCAGTTCTTTTGCACATTTCCAAAATAAAAATACACTTTCTCCGGCTGAAGCACTGAATTTTCTTTTCGACGATAAATAAAATTTTCAAATAAAATGGTCTGCCAGATTCTTCGATCGCAGTTGAACGCAATTTCGCCAAAAACCGGAATGTTGAGATAAAACGGAATATCTTTCACCCTAGAAAAGCTCAAATCGCAGATTCTGAGCCTGTTGATTTCATTTAATGCCTGCTCTGAATTTATCAATTTTCTGCTGAAGCTAAGATAGTATGCCACATCCTTTTCTAGCTCGTCAAACAGCTCTAGTGTTTTCTGTTCATGAAGTTTTTGCTCTTCAATCCACTTTTCTCGTTGTTCCTCTCGTTCTCGCTCCCGCTTACATTGGGCTTGATACTCAATCTCCCGCTTTCTATTTCGTTCACAAAGTTTCTGAATTCCTTCCTGTTCTCTTCGGTGATAAATCCATCTCTTATGTTCAACTGAATCAATCAGCTCTTTTCGCAACTCATCTTCTGAAAAGCTTTCTGTATTTTTCAAGAAGTCTGAAATATCAATTTCAATCGTCGGCACTTTTGCCCGTTTAATTCGATTGTATTTTTCTATATCCACATAATGTGTAACCGCAATTTCAACAAGCAGCACTGAATCTCTTATAGGAATATAAATATCGGGAACAAACCCATCACATCGCACTTCTGTTTCTGCATTTGAAAACTGTAACTTTCTCTTTTTCTCAAAAATCAATGGTTGAAGCTGTTCCCAATCGTCTTCGTTACGAGATGAATCGCGCCGTGCGCTGATTTGAATTTCTGGGAGATTGATATATGTACTCTCTTTGACGATTTTTTTCGCCATCAGGTGCAGGCCGCTTTCGTTTGCCTTTTGAGCGGAACAATCCAGCACTATATCTCTTTCTGCATAATGAGCAAAATGTCGGACACGTTTTCCTCGCCCTAATTTCGCCACAAGTGAGCGTTTACAGGCAGCACAGACACAGTTACAGTCCAATCCCCTGTCTTTTTCCAGCATCTGCGAAATATGTACAGGTTCTCCTGTATCTTTTCGGATTGCAAAATAGAAGTTTTCCGTCTGTATGCACGCCATTTTTCCGCCCCCTTGTAACCATCAGAGCAAAAATCAAACGAACCCTTTATTCAATCCTCCACCACAACATCCTCGCTGAGCACCTGTCCGATAGGCTTTGCAATGCACAGATCGGCCTCGGCGTCCGCATTCGTAGGCTGCATATTGATGACCACGAGGTGGTCGCCCCGGAAGTACCGGATGAGTCCCGCCGCCGGGTAGACCACAAGGCTGGTACCGCCGATGATGAGGGTATCAGCGCGGCGGATGGCCGAGACTGCGCCGGACAATACCTGCTCATCCAGCCCCTCTTCGTAGAGGACGACGTCCGGCTTGATGATACCGCCGCATTTGGGGCAGCGCGGCACACCGGTGCTGTTGGCGATGAAGTCCACATCGTAGAACGCGCCGCACTTGACGCAGTAGTTGCGCAGGGTGCTGCCGTGGAGCTCGTACACCGTCTTGGAGCCTGCCGCCTGATGGAGGCCGTCGATGTTCTGGGTGATGACGGCTTTCAGCTTGCCCTCCCGCTCGAGCTTCGCCAGACGCAGATGCGCCGCGTTGGGCTTTGCTCCCTTGACGATGAGCTTATCGCGGTAGAAGCGGTAGAACTCCTCGGGGCGCTCTTCCCAGAAGGTGTGGCTCAAGATCGTCTCAGGCGGGTAATCGTATTTCTGATGGTAGAGGCCGTCCACACTGCGGAAGTCCGGGATGCCGCTCTCGGTGGACACGCCCGCACCACCGAAAAAGACGATGTTCTGGCTCTGCGAAATGATTTTTTCCAACTTTTCAACCATATTCAACACCTCTTTTATATCTATCGACGGAAATCAGTGCAAAATTTTATGTATTCTGCATTTCGTTTTTCACATTTCAACGGTCATTTTCCGCAAATATCTGCCCCAGATGGGCGAAAATATCCTGCGGGAGCATCCCGTACTCGCCTTTTTGGCGGGCGGCACGGTCAGCGGCGGCACCGTGGAGCCAGACCGCACAGGCGGCGGCTTCGCAGGCGGACAGACCGCAGGCCA
>CABQMM010000291.1 GCA_902465215.1 uncultured Bacillota bacterium | reverse complement strand
AGCGCGAGACCGCAGAAAATGGCTCTAGAAAACCGCCGGACGAGCTCCCAACTCAAAGAAGTGCGATATGTGAACGCCACAGATACATAAAGTGAGAAAGGCTGATAGGCGGTTGAGTAATAAGATTTTAGGGTGGAAGTACCGGAATGTACAACTTAGTACATGAGGACACTTCCAACCCGCAAAATCTGTATTAATCGACCACAGAACGCGCCCCAGTCAAAGAAGTGCGATATGCGAGTCAAATAATAAGAATTTAGAGCAGCCGCGACAGGAGTGTACAAAATAGTACATGACTTAGCGGCTGACTCGACAATTCTGTATTAGTTGACCACAGAGCGCGCTTCCTGCCTATAAGGGGATGGCAATCAGCACTTTCAACCCGCCCAACTCGCTGTCAAACAGCTCTATGGTTCCGCCATGCGAAGCCACAACATCCTTGGCAATGGACAGGCCCAGGCCGACTCCTCCGGTTTCTTTGTTGCGCGACCCTTCCAGACGGTAAAAAGCTTTGAAAACCTCTTCCCGCTTGTCGGCCGGAATTCCCGGACCGTCATCGTCAATCGAGATCAGGAGCTTTTTATCATTGCTTTCCAGATTAACCGCTATCGTTTTGCCATAACGGAAAGCATTGGAAATCACATTGGTCAAAGCCCGCTTTAACGCCTGCTCGCGTCCCTGAATCGCGCTTACCTGATCATTGGTCGAATAGCGGATCAGCGCCTTTTTGTTGCGGAACTTGTTAATGATGCTCAAAATCATTTCATTCACGTCAACAAAAGATGACTTTTCGCCGCCCTCACCGCTGACAAATGACAAATAGCCGTCAAGCATTTTCTCCATCTCTTCGATATCCGCCAAAAAGTCTTTTTTATCATCGCCTTCCGGCATCATCGATGCTTGCAGCTTCATCCGGGTCAACGGGGTGCGCAGATCATGCGACACACCGGCCAGCATTTGCGTTCTTTCGCTGATTTGGCGCTGAATCCGCTCTTTCATTTTAATAAAAGCAATCGCGGCCTTGCGCACTTCCGAAGAACCGTAGGGCTTGAATTTTTTATTGTCAATTCCTTTGCCGAATTCTTCCGCCACCTGGGCCAGCTCGGCAATCGAACGCACCTGAATCCGCAGGAACAAAACCGCCACCAGGAACAACAGGATCGAGGTTCCGACCATCCAGACCACGAACATAAAAATCGAACTGCTGAAAATTTTCTTTTTCGAAGTCACAAAACGGTACAAACCCTGATCGGTATCAACCAGCACAATCAGGTCTTTATCGCCTTTTCCGAGATAAATATTGGTATCGGCATTAGGGAAAGTTGTTTGCAGAGATGATTCCAGATAGCCGATAATCATCTTATTTCCCTTGTTATCCTTATTGATGATTTTGTGCTTAACCTGATTGTTGTAATATTCAACCTCAAGATTAAACTTCTGCTCGGCCAGTTTCTGAATTGCCGCGGCATTTTTGGGAGATTTCTGCATCATCTCTATGACAAAATCCATATCTGAAGTCAGATTCTCCGACAAACGGCGTCCCATCCGGCTCCAGCTGCCGTCAAAAAACATCACCACCGAAACCACCTGAACCACAATCAGGGGAATAAAAATCAACAACATCGTCCGGAAAAACAATGTCCGCGGCAAAAACTTCAGCCGCAGATAACGCAGTCCGTCTTCCATTTTCTCGGGTAGTCTGATATGCATCGTTCTTGTTCACTCCATAAATATTTAAGCTGCACCCAGTTTAGCCGAACTGTTGAAAATGTAAATAAATTTAATGTGACCGATTGTTACAAAAAAACATCCTGAGCAGAATGTGAGGACACTTTGATAAGCACGTTATGCCAAGAAGGTCGGAGAATGAGGCAAGTAGTAGGAAGCTAGGGCGAAAGTACCACAGCGTACAGCCCGGTTTTGATAAGCATGTTGCGCCAAGAAGATCGGAGAATGAGTCAAGTAGTAGAAAGCTAGGGCGAAAGGACCGCAGCGTACACCTCAGTACGTGAGGACACTTTCGACCAACGCTGACGCCCTAATTGACCATTATACGACCTTCCTTACTCTATTCGGGAAGCAACATATACCCCTTGCCGCGAACAGTCTGCAAATAGCGGGGGTTTTTGCTGTCGCGCTCAATTTTTTTACGCAGACGGGTAATTTGCACGTCAATCGAGCGCGGGCTCTGGCCGGCCCCCAGGATTTCTGCCAGTTTTTCACGGGTAAAAATCTGTCCGGATTTCGTGCCCAAAACATTCAGTAATGATTGTTCGACCGGCGTAATATGAATAACCTGCCCCTGCTTGGTCAACAGCTCTTTTTGCTGCATATCATAGACGCATTGGCCCAGATTCAGTTTTTCAGACACCGCGGCTTTTTCTTTGGGCGCGCGTTTCAAAATGCTTTTAATCCGCAGCACCAGTTCTTTGGGTTCAAAAGGTTTCGGCAGATAATCGTCCGCCCCGTTTTCCAAACCGGTAATCCGGTCCTCGGTATCGCCCATCGCTGTCAGCATAATCACCGGGATCGAGCTTTCCTGCCGCAGGGCAGCCAGGAACTCCAGCCCGGTTTCTTCCGGCATCATAATATCAACAATCAACAAATCGAACTGATAAGAGCGCATGGCCTCGCGGGCCTCGGCAGCTCCCTTGGCGGTGGAAACCAGAAAACCATTCTCGCGCAAAAACCGCTGCAGCAGC
>CABQMM010000290.1 GCA_902465215.1 uncultured Bacillota bacterium | reverse complement strand
CGCGGTTTTTTTCTTTTATTCATCGAAAGCAGCATTGCTTGCTGTATCGAAAATATCCGTTACTTCTTTGGATGGTTCTGCCGTCAGCTTCGACACGATAACCGCAGCAGCCATCGAGCAGATAAAGCCCGGCACGATTTCATAGATTCCGGTTGAGCCGGATAAGAACGCGAGCCAAAGTCCGTCGACAACCGCACCCGTTACAACGCCTGCGATTGCGCCTGCATAATTGAATCTTCTCCAGAAAAGCGAAAGCAGAATCGTCGGTCCGAATGCCGAGCCGAAGCAGCCCCATGCGTTTTCTACCAGATTCATAATCGCCTGCGCGCCTGAGCCCTTAGAAGAAGCGAGCATAAATGCGATAAGCGCAACGATTACAACAACAGCTCTTCCAATCCACAATACTTCTCTTTCGGAAGCGTCTTTTCTGATAATCGGCTTGTAGATGTCCGATGTGAACGAGCTTGATGCAACTAAAAGCTGTGAGTCTGCTGTCGAAATGCAGGCTGCCATGATTGCCGCCAAAAGCAGTCCCGAAGCAAGAGGGAAGAAGAATTTTCTTGACATTACCATAAATACGGTCTTCTGCAGTCCCTGTGTCAAAAGCTCTTCACCTACAAAAATTCTCCCAAGATACGCAACTGCACATGCAGCACCGAGTGCAAGTATAACCCATACAATTGCAACAATCGCAGATTTCTTAATCATTGACGGTTTTTCGATTGACATGAAACGCACGATGATGTGCGGCATCCCGAAGTATCCCAGTCCCCAGCCGAGACCGCTTACAATTTCCTTCCAGCTTGCGGAGAATACGCCGGAGCCGAAATCACAATTTACAACTTCGCCGGAAGCATCCGTATACTGATAAACCGTTTGAATTGCAGTCGTATCAATGTCCTGCGTAAGAACTACGACGATAGGAATCGCAAGCAGTGCAATCAGCATGAGAATCCCTTGGAAAAAGTCCGTCCAGCAAACGGCCTTAAATCCGCCGAGGAAAGTATATCCGATGATAATTATCGCGCAAAGGATCATTCCCACGCTCTCCGAAACGCCCGGGAAAATCATTTTAAACACCGACGCACCCGCTACAAACGCGGAAGCAACATATATGGTGAAGCAAATCAAAAAGATAATCGCACAGATAACCTGCAGTGCGTTGGATTTTGTCGCAAAACGGTTTGAAAGATACTGCGGCACAGTAATCGCATCTCCCGCTGCCTTAGAGAACTTTCTAAGCCTTGTCGCACAGAAAATCCAGTTTGCGGCAGTTCCCAGTGCCAGACCGATTCCGATCCACATCTGTCCGAAACCGAATGCCATAATCGAACCCGGAAGCCCCATCAAAAGCCATGCGGACATGTCGGAAGCCTGCGCGGACATCGCCGTAACCCACGGACCCATCGAGCGGCCGCCTAAGAAATAGTCTTCCTGATTTCTGTTTCCTCCGTTAAAGAAGAAGATCAGCGCTACGAAAAACAATATTATGAAGTAACCTAAAAACGCTATCATTTCTGCGTTGAACATTGCTAAATCCTCCTTATATTCCAAGTCCCGTGCTGATATTTCGCATGAAATCCTGCACATTCGTAACAATACCTTTTGCTGAGAGACTTCCGCGGTCACCGAGCTTGTTAGCGGCGAACTCCGAAGTGTCTACCATGTAGAAATGTACCGGGCGAATCGTTCCGTCCTCAAGCACTCTGTATGTCGGTGTCATATTTCCTGTTGCAATCGTGTGCAGTACGGTTGCCATGCCGATAACTGTTGTCGCTTTGCGTACATGGGAGCGGATGGTGTCCTGTCCCTCGTAAGTGTGCTCGTATACTTCCGGCAGCGGACCATCGTCACGAATCGAGCCGTTCAGTACGAACGGTACATTGTGCTTTACGCAGTTGTAAATAATGCCGCTGTTAATGCCTTCACCCTCAATAAATGCAGGGATGGAGCCGTAAGTGTTAATCGCGTTGATTGCATCCAAATGGTTATAATGACCCATGAAATGAAGCTTCTGATTTACGATGTCGCAACCGAGTGCGGTTCCCAAATATCCGCCTTCAAGGTCATGGGTTGCGAGCGCGTTTCCTGCAAGAAGTGCCTGGCAGTAGCCCTGTGCAATCAGCTCACCCATTACGCGGCGCGCTTCCACATCGAAGCTGCACGCAGGCCCCAAAACCCAGACAACATAGCCGTTGTGCTCTTTCTCGTATTTCAGCAGTTCGATTAAGTCCTTATAGTCCTGCGTAAAGGAAGTTTCTCTGCTTCTGGACTGACGAAACGCAAAGGTGTTCTTTGCATCGTCTTCTTCATCCGCTCTTTTCCAGCAGTTGTCATGTACATAAATGCCTTCGCTCGCGTCTTCCGTTCTTCCGACTACGACCATGTCGCCTTCCTTGATGTTTCGAAACTCAACGACTCTGATTTTTTCGCCGTCCCAAATCGGAACTGCGTCCATTCTGCTGTCTTCTGCCAGATGCCATTTGCCGTCTATTTTAAAATATTCCGGGAAAATGGAGGTCGCGTGAAAGCCCTTTGGTGCCGCTTTCGCACAAGGTGCCTTGACAAGCGTTGCGTTCGGTGCGTTCACGAACATTTCCTTTGTAAAATCCGGTTCTATATATTTCGCTAACTGAAAACTCATTTTTTCTACCTCTTTTCTTAACATGCAGCCATTGTAACACATTCGAAACAAGAATGAAAC
>CABQMM010000289.1 GCA_902465215.1 uncultured Bacillota bacterium | reverse complement strand
TAACTTTTTAAGGGCATTTGCGGACTTTTTTGTACAGCTCGCCAATGACAGCGGCAATTACAACGGTGATATCGTTATTGTCAAGCCTACAAGCAGAGGAAATACCGATTTGTTTGATGCACAGCAGAACTTATATAATGTTGTCACTCGCGGTCTGAAGGAAGGCAGGAAAATCGAAGAAATCCGCTTGGTCGATTCTGTCGTGGATGTTATAAATCCTTACGCGGATTTTGAGAATTATCTTTCCCTTGCGCGCTGCCCTGATCTGGAATGCATTATTTCCAATACGACAGAGGCCGGCATTGTGTATGACGCAAACGATAATCCGGAAGATGCACCGGCATCAACTTTTCCGGGAAAGCTCACGCAATTTCTATATGAAAGATTTCTCAGCTTCGGCGATAGCCGTGCTTCCGGTCTTCACATTCTCCCATGTGAACTGATTGATAACAACGCTGATGTCTTAAAAAGCTGTATCTTGCAATATGCGGAGCAGTGGCAGCTTCCCGACGCGTTCAGTCGATGGATGGAATCGTCCTGCGATTTTCACAACACGCTCGTTGACCGTATCGTCAGCGGTTTCCCAAGAGAAGAAGCTCCAGACTATTTCGAGCGTTTGGGATATGAAGATCGTCTGCTTACCGTTGCCGAACCGTTCGCACTGTGGGTAATCGAAGGTGGAGAGAATGCCATCGTCCAAGCGCAGACAAACGGCAAAGACGATGATGTTCTTCCGATTCTTATCGTAAAAAGCGTAAAACCATACACAGAGCGCAAGGTTCGGATTTTGAACGGCGCGCACACTGCTTTTGCCATGCTTGCATGGCTCTGTGGTTTCGATTATGTGCGTGAAGCTATGGCGGACCCTCATATTAAGAATTATGTTACACGATTGCTCTGTCAAGAGGTCGTTCCATATCTGACGCTTCCTGCTGAGGAATTAAACAAATTTTGCGGCCAAGTGATCGAACGCTTTGAAAATCCATTCATGGATCATGCGCTTCTTTCCATTGCATTAAATTCGGTTTCCAAGTGGAAAGCGCGATGTCTGCCGTCATTGCTTGCTTACTGCCGGCATAATAAGACTTGCCCGCCTTGTTTGACTTTTTCATTGGCGGCTTTGCTGAAGTTTTATCGCACAGCTTCCCGTGCGAGTGACGGGCAGACGCCCGAACTTCATGACACTGATGCCGTACTCGGTTTCTTCTCTGAATACAGTGAGAGTTCCAATTTTGACCTGGCATCTGCTTACCTGAGCAAAACCGAATTTCACGGCATGGATTTAAATATAATTCCGACCTTGACCGAGCGTGTAGTCCATTTTCTCGATTTGATGGATTGTTATGGTGTATCAGAAGCATTTTGCATTTTTTTAGGAGGGCTGTCGGATGAAAGCATATCTGAAAATAAATGAAAAAGATAATGTCGCGGTGGCATTAAGGGACCTGACAGTCGGCGAGATGATTTGTTTAAATGACGCCGAATCAATAACTTTATGCGATGATATTCCGCAAGGGCATAAATTCGCTCTCGCAGGCATCCGTGCCGGTTCCGCAGTCATTAAATACGGTTTTCCAATCGGAAAAGCTAAGTCAGACATTGCTTCCGGATGTCATGTGCATACTCATAATTTATCATCGGTGCTAAGCCCGGGTGGAAAATATCAATATAGGAAGAATGCAGCCGGAAGTCTGCCTATCGCAGAGGCTGCCGAAAAAATAAAAGATTTGCCGTCATCCTTTTCAGGATATGTACGCTCCAACGGAAGCGTCGGCATCCGTAATGAAATTTGGATTATTCCGACCGTCGGCTGCGTGAACGATGTAGCCATGCGGTTAATGACGCTGGCAAAGTCGCAATTTAAAACCGGCGACAGCATTGGGGATATCGTCGCTTTCCGCCACCCTTACGGATGCTCCCAGCTTGGAGAAGACCAAGAAAATACGCGCAAAATTCTCGCCGACTTGTGTATGCATCCAAATGCGGGCGGAGTTTTGCTTCTCGGTTTGGGATGCGAAAACAGCGGTATCGCTGAAATTCAAAATTATCTCAGCCGCGATAAAAACGAAATCCGATTTTTGGTCTGTCAGGATACCTCAGATGAAATTGAAGATGGATTAAAGCTCATAGCAGAATTAGTTGCGCACGCATCTTCTGTCAAGCGTACGCCTTGCGAACTTTCCCGGTTAACTGTCGGTGTTAAATGCGGCGGTTCCGACGGTTTATCCGGCATTACAGCCAACCCTTTAGTCGGTAAATTTACCGATTTATTGACCTCAGCCGGTGGCTCTGTTCTGATGTCCGAAGTGCCGGAAATGTTCGGAGCCGAAAATGCGTTGCTCAGTCGATGTGCAAGTCATGAAATTTTCGAGCGCGGCGTGGAGATGATTCAAAATTTCAAAAATTACTTTGCGTCGTACAATCAGCCGGTTTATGAAAACCCTTCTCCGGGTAACAAAGCCGGAGGCATCACTACACTTGAAGAAAAGTCTCTGGGCTGTGTACAAAAGGCCGGAAGTACTGAAATTCAAGACATATTAGCATATGCAGAGAGAAAAAAAACAGCAGGCCTATCCCTGCTTTCTGCTCCGGGCAACGACCTGGTTTCTTCTACCGCACTTGCCGCAGCCGGAGCACAATTGATTTTATTTACAACAGGACGGGGAACACCTTTCTCAGCTCCGGTACCGACCTTAAAAATATCCAGCA
>CABQMM010000288.1 GCA_902465215.1 uncultured Bacillota bacterium | reverse complement strand
TCGCGCGGCGCGAGCTTTGCCATCGCACCGTACAAGAGCTTGCGGTTGACCTCCTCCTCCAGTCTGTGGTAGACAACATCGTTGTCCGTTCCCAAAATATCACTGAGCAGAAGTTCATTCCCGTCCCAGTCCACATTCAGCGGCTCATCCAGACTCACCTCGCTTTTCAGCTTCGTACTTCTGCGCAAATACATCAGAATCTCGTTTTCAATGCAGCGCGACGCATAAGTCGCAAGCTTGATGTTCTTATCAACTTTAAAGGTGTTGACTGCCTTAATCAGACCGATAGTGCCGATGGAAATCAAATCCTCGACATTTACGCCCGCATTCTCGAATTTCTTCGCGATGTAAACGACCAGTCTGAGATTATGCTCTATTAAAATGCTTCTGGCATCCATGTTTCCCTTCGCATACTCCTCCAGCATATGCGCCTCTTCCTCGCGGCTGAGCGGCGGCGGCAGGACATCGCTGCCGCCGATATAAAACACGCCCGGTTTTCCGCCTTTTATATGCACATAGAACCAAAGCACACATTTGTTTTTCAGATTATTGAAAAATTTATGTAATTCTTTCATCCGAAAGCCCCCTGTCTAAAAAATCTCTTCCTAAAAGCACATCGCTGTCTGCAAAATTTCCCTCATAAAACGCAAGCACCGCTCCCTTGACTTCTTTCCCCTCAAAAGAAATGTTATCGCTGCGGATTCCTTCCAGCATCCCGTTTTTCGCCCCCGGTCCCGAAAAAGGAATCACGACATAGCGCTTATCGATTCTCCCTCGCGCGGCAGGCAGTCTCTCTGCCGCCTGTTTTCCAATCAGAACCACGGGTTTTCCGCTGATTGGCTCTTTCAGATAATTTCCCGAATCAATCATGGCGCTGAAAGACAAACTTTCTTCCGCCATTTTCACATGAAGCGTTCCGCAAAGCGTTTTTCTGAGCCGCGCACTATGCACGAGCCTGACCGTCCAATAGGAAAAGCCGAATGCGAGAATGCCGAAGCATAGAAGCTTGATATAAGTCAGGGGCTGCATATACAGCGCACCGCTGCCCGAAACTGCCGGAACCTGCTGCCAGAGCAGCAGTGCCATCGCGCTTCCGCCGCTCAGGAAAGTCATCGCTAAAAAAAGTCCCGCCTGCCGCAGCAGACTGCGCAGTTTTTTCGCGCCGAGCCCCAGTGCACAGACTGCCAAACAGATTACAAGCCTCAGAAGCATGGCGGCAAGTCCCGAAATCGGTAAAAAAATCAGAAAGCCCGCCGCTCCGCAGAGCGCCGCTGCGCATACAATCCGCAGCTTGGAAATCTGCGTCCCGAAAGCCCATGCCGTCAGCAGCAGCAAAAGCGCTCCAGTTATAAAATTTTCCGCAAAAAGATATTCCCCGTAAATAATCACTTGCTCTTCCTCACAAACCTATCTTACACCGCCCGCCTCACGAAAATTGTCGAAATCTGCGGCAGAAAAAAATAAAACTTTCCCTGCAAAATAAAGAATTTGACAAGTGTCTCGACATCACTTTATACTTATTAATAATAAGATTCAAAACTGAAGGGGATTACATTATTTCTATGAAAGCAACACTCAAACCGATTTTGCGGTTTATCAAACCATACCGCATGCATCTTGCTGTCATCATTGCCGTTTTGGCGGCAGATGTCGGCGGCTCCCTGCTGGTACCGACCATTACGGCGAATATGATTAACCATGCCGTCGGCGGCGGTACGATGGAGAGAATTGTAGCGGACGGCATTTTAATGCTGCTGATTTCACTTGTATCAGGCGCTCTGACCTTGCTGGGAAGCTGGCTTTCCGCAAGAGTTTCGGCAAACCTCGGCAGAGACCTGCGCTGCTCCCTCTATGATAAATCTCTCGCTTTTTCGGGCACGGATTTTGAAAGCTTTGGAACCGCCTCAATGATTACGAGGACGCTGAACGACATCAATGTCATCCAGCAGGCATTTATCAACTTCGTGCAGATGGTCCTTCCGGTTCCGATTATGTGCGTCTTAGGCATTGCCTTTTCCTTCGCAATCAGCCGGAAAATGGGCTTTTTAGTCTTGGGCGCCACCATATTTATCATGCTTGTCGCCCTGCTGATTATGCGAAAGGCAGCTCCCATCTTCGAGAAGCTGCAGAAATTCCTTGACCGTATGAATGTCGTGCTTCGTGAAAATCTGACCGGAGTGCGGGTTATCCGTGCATTTAACAAGCAGCAGCCCGAAACAAAAAGAATGAAGAAAACCTTCTCGGATTATGCGGAGGCTTCCATCAAAGCAAACCGTCTGTTTGCGGGCCTGGACTGCCTGGCAACGGTTTTAATTAATTTTTGCATCGTTGCGATTTTATATCTGGGCGCCGGCGATGTCGGCGCAGGCCACATGGAAATCGGAGATATTACTGCAGTCACTGAATACGCCATCTGGATTCTTTTTTATGTTATGATGGCTCAAATGGTCATTCTGCTGATTCCAAGGGCGCTGACCTGTCTTCGCCGCGTGGAAGCGGTTCTGATGCTGGAGCCTGAAATTCAGGACGGTGACAAGCTGACGGAACCTCAAGCACAGCAAAGCGCATCAGAGGATGAAAAAACGGTGGTTCGCTTTGATCATGCCTCCTTCCGCTTTTCGGACGCTGACGAAGAGACACTGTACGATATCAGCTTCACCTGCAGACGAGGTGAAACCACGGCAGTTATCGGAGGTACCGGAAGCGGAAAATCC
>CABQMM010000287.1 GCA_902465215.1 uncultured Bacillota bacterium | reverse complement strand
ATGATTCTTTTTCCTCCATAACATAGCCTTCTCCGATGCGGTTATATATAGGATCGCATCCCAGAGACGCACGCAGCTTTTTTCGGAGAGAGGAAATATGTACGCGAATCGAATTGCTGAAAGAATCCACGCTGTTGTCCCAGACATGCTCAATCAGCTCTTCCTGACTGACAGGGCGTCCCTGGTGCAGCAGCAGATATTCCAAAATACCGATTTCCTTTCTTGTGAGGGTAAGTTCCTGTCCCCGAACAGAGGCCGTACGGGATTTCGTGTCAAAGGAAAGATCCCCACAGGAAAGCACGACATCATTTTGCGTAAACTTACGCAGCGTAAGACTGCGTATGCGTGCCTCGAGTTCCTCCAGATGAAAAGGTTTGGAGAGATAATCGCTTGCTCCGGCATCGAGCCCGGCGACCTTGTCCGAAACCTCGCTTCGCGCCGAGAGAATCAGCACCCGGGTATCCTTATCCGTCTGCCTGAGCTGTCGGAGAACGGTCATCCCGTCCGCGCCGGGTAAATTCAAATCAAGCAGTACAAGATCGTATTTTTCCACAGCTAAGAGATTCAAAGCCTCATTTCCGTCATAGCAAAAATCCACGCTGTATGCGAGTCTCCTAAGGCTGCGCACAATCGTTTCGCAAAGCGTGCGCTCGTCTTCAACGATCAGAATATGCATAAAAGTCCTCCTTGTGTTTCGAATCATCCGTTACGTTTCATTTGCTTCGAATCATTCGTTTAGATAGTTACAGTATACCATGTCGACATAAATTTTTGGTTAAATTTTCGTTCTTAACAGTAATTTTATATCCGCCATGCTAAAATGTGAGACAAAGGGGTGAGAAAATGAATCAATCTAAAAGCAAAATTAAAAAAAAGATTGCAATGCAGGTAATATTACTCGGCTGCGGCGTTGCAATGCTGTGCCTTGGGATTTGGCGCGGAGAAATTGATATCGTGCTGTCCAAGGCAGTCAGACTGTGTTTGGAGTGTGTGGGAATTGGATAAGAAGAAAAAGCGTAAATCAAAGTCAACCTCTCGGATTTTGGCACATTTCAGAGGAGTTTTTCAGGCATCGGCGACTTTGCTTTCCAATCTGCACCTTGCGAATTTTGGGAGCGGCGGTATTTACAGGGGAGTGGGAAAAGCCGTTTGTGTGCCGGGACTGAACTGCTATTCCTGTCCCGCCGCGTCAGCCGCATGTCCGATAGGAGCTTTTCAGGCGGTCGCAGGCTCGTCAAAATTCAGTTTTTCCTATTATATAGCCGGATTTCTGATTTTGACAGGGGTGATGCTTGGACGGTTTGTATGCGGATTTTTATGCCCGTTCGGCTGGCTTCAGGAACTTTTGCACAAGATACCGACGAGAAAATTTTCAACAGAAAGGTTGAAAGCACTGACTTATGTCAAATATGCGGTGCTTGCTGTCATGGTGGTGCTGCTTCCGGCAATTTGGGTAAACGATGTCGGAATGGGCGATCCGCTTTTCTGTAAGTACCTCTGCCCACAGGGAGTGCTCGAGGGCGCGATTCAGCTTTTTACATGGAAGCTTGGCATATTGACGACTGTCATCGTACTCAGCATACTGCTTTATCGCCCGTTTTGCAAGTGGCTCTGCCCACTCGGTGCGATTTACGCGCTGATGAACAAAGTGTCGCTGCTCGGCATGGAAGTCGATAAGACAAAGTGTGTCTCATGCGGCAAATGCGCGAAAGCGTGTAAGATGGATGTGGACGTAACCCAAACGCCGGATCACGCGGAATGCATTCGCTGCGGCATGTGCGTCAAAGCCTGCCCTTGCGAGGCGATTGCTTTTCGATACGGTTTCGGAAAATCTGAGAAGACTTCCGAAAAAAAAATATGAAACAAAGGAGAACTAAAATGAAAGAAAAAAAATTATTATCAATGCTGCTTATCACACTGCTCGTACTTTCTTTGGCGGCATGTGCCAAAAACGGAGGCGATCCGGACAACATGAGTGCGGAGCCTGCAAACGAAAAAGAAGCAATCGAAATGTATAAGACACTGATGGGTGAGGAACAGGAGATCCTCGCAGAAAACACCGAACTTTGGCAAAAGGTCTATATGGAGGCGGACAAGGGCATGGCGATGGTGGAAGACGGAAAGAATTACGGCGAGTTTCTTCTTGATACCATAGAGTCTATAAGCGACGAATTTACAGAGGATGAGCTTACTTTGCTGCGTGAGAAGGCAACGCGGATCAGTGAAATCGAAAAGAAGCTTACCGCAATCGAAGAAAAATATCCGGAGACGGCACAGAAGGCTTTAGACGGTGGCATGGACATGAGCACGGATGCAGAGGCCATGAAACAATTTCCTTCCTTTGAGGGCAGCGACCTAAACGGAAATAAGGTAAAAAGCAGCGAACTGTTTTCGAAGAATGCGGTTACCGTTGTAAACTTCTGGTTTACGACCTGCAATCCTTGTGTGGGTGAACTTTCCGATCTTGACGCGCTGAATCAGGATCTTTCGAAGCAGGGCGGCGAAGTCATCGGTATCAATTCCTTTACACTGGACGGAGACAAGACAGCAATCGACGAGGCGAAAGCGGTTCTCGACAAGAAAGGAGCAAGCTACCGAAACGTCTATTTCAATACAGACAGTGAAGCGGGAAAACTCATTGAAACCGTCTATGCTTTTCCGACCGCTTATGTGGTGGACAGAAACGGTAATATCGTAGGTGATCCGATTGTCGGTGCGA
>CABQMM010000286.1 GCA_902465215.1 uncultured Bacillota bacterium | reverse complement strand
AGTGGAAAAGAGTGAGAGGAGAGTTAGTATGAAAGATTATCAGCAAAAAAGCATGAAACCCTATCTTATGCCGGAGCCTGTCTATCGTCAGGCCTATTGGGCGCTGCGGGACTTAAAGCGTATGAAGGAGGAACTCGCGCATTTGATGGACGAGAGAGACCTCATTTCAGCGAGCGGTGCAGAGGTGGCGAATTTTACTTCCGGTACAGGCAAAATCAGCGATGTGACGGGTAACCGAGCGATAAAAATTACGCAGTTATCAGCAAGAGTTTTGGCGATGGAGACCGCGTTTGACACAATTCCTGAGAAATATCGCAGCGGCTTGTGGCGAAAAAATGTTGAAAATCTGACCTTTGGAGACGGCGCACACCTAAACACGTGGAAGAAGTGGCAGCAGGTTCTCATGTTCAACGTTGCAAAAAACTTACAAATTTTTTAAAAATTTCAAAAAATGTGCTGAAAGAAATGAATGACTATGGTATTATGTTACTGTAAAATAGTGTAATGCAAAGGAGGCATTCAAATGAAAAAAAGAATAGCGGGACTTATTCTGATTGGGACAATGCTGTTTGCTTTGGGCTTTTGGGAGTTTTGGGGGAGAAAGAATCTCGGCTATGACGAAATTCTGACGATTCGTGCCGATGCTGCAGCAAACACAGTTATTTCCTCGGAAATGCTCACAACGAAGAAAGTAGAAAATGCGCCGAAGGAGTCGCTCCGAGAGGAAGATGCCGAAAAAGTCATCGGACTGGAATGCCGTCAGTTCATTCCAAGGGGCGAAACCCTGTACGCAGCATATTTTGAGGAGAGCCGATTTCGTGTGGGTGAAGAGACGGGCAAATATGTGCTTTCCATTCCAAACGACTGGCTGAAATCCTATCCGCAGACGCTTAGGCGCGGCGACAAAGCTTTTTTTTATTGCAAGGGCAGGATTATAACCGACGCGGTTGTAGCCTATGCACGGGACGGAAGCAATCAGGAAGTCCGTTCTTCCGATGAAGAGCGGCTTGTCGGAAGCGCTCCCGTCAGTCTGGTTGAGGTCATCGTCAATGAAGCGCAGGCGAAGCTGCTCGGCAATCTGGCGGAAAAGGGCAACAAGTTCGTGCTGCTTTATTCGTAAGGAGGCGGATGATGGATTATTTGAAAGTGAGGGAAGAAGCGGAAGCTGTGGGCTTTGAAGAAGCCTGCAGGCGTGTAAAGGGCTGTTTTGACTGCGAATGGAAAGGCTTCGATGATTTTGAAAAGATGGAGAGACTGGAGCTTGAAAAGGCAGCAATTTTAGGCTATGAGGAGGCGATGAATTATTATAAAACAAGGATTGCGGAAATTATCAGGCAGGAGCATTTAGAGGAGGCAGAGGTGCCGAGCTGGTATGAAAACTTAGTAGAAGGTGTTTTCGCAGAGCTGTATGGCTTAGCGGGGCTTTCGCCGTGGGTATACGATAAAACCGAGGCATACAGAAATTCTTCCTCAGCAAAACTAATCGGAGACCGTCTATATTGCCTGATTGACGGCAAGCCGTGCCTGCAGCCGCAGAGAATCGGCAGAGAAAGGAGGGAACAACTAAAGCGTGCATTTTTGATGAACAGCCCGCAGGAACGCATGGAGCAGGGATTTCACGAGTTGTATCTGACAAACGGAATCCGAATTACAATCTATTCAGGGCTGCGGACCAAACCGGACGAAGACATTATGGTTTTCCGTAAATATCTTTTGCAGGATTTGAGCTTTGAAAATCTGGCAGAGCTTGGGACAATCCCGAAGGAAGCGGTTCCGCTTTTTCAGGAAATGATCAGTATCGGCTTTAATGTTTTGTTCGCAGGGCCGGTGCGATCGGGGAAAACGACCTTTTTGCAGGTCTGGCAGCGATGTGAAAATCCTCAGATGGAAGGGCTGGCAATCTCCACCGATCCGGAGACGCCTTGGGAAAAAATTATGCCGAACGCTCCGATTATGCAGTTAGTCGCTGACGGAGAGGAACTTGCGGAGATTACGAAATCTTTGCTCCGAGGCGACAACGACTATGTAATTTTAGAAGAAATGCGAGATGCCCAAAGCTACCGGCTTGCGCTAGAGCTTGCTTCCATCGGAGCGGGACGCTGCAAGGCGACGGTTCACAGCGGCGACATCAAGACGCTTCCGTACAAGATTGCGAGCAAGATAAGAAGCGCATACGGCGGCGATGAGCAAAGTCTGATTGCGCAGGTATTCGGAAGCTTTGATTATGTGTTTGAGTTCAGCCAGCAGAAGGATAACCGAGCGAAAAAAGTGCTGAAATCCGTATCTGAGCTTTGTTACGAGAGCGAGAAGGATGCGGTCAGTATTTACAAAATCTGCGAGTATGACGCCGCGCAAAAGAAATGGAATTGGAATTTTCATTTGGGAGAAGATAAAAAAGAGAAATTAAGGCTTTGGCCGGAGGAAACGAAAATGATGAAAAGAGAGTTGAAAGCTTTGTCGGAGCGAAATCCAATTATCGGAAACAGCGTGATTTATCCCCGCTATTATCACCCGTCGATGAAAGGAAGGGAGGATGTGCATGATTGAGATTCTGCTGTTTTGCGGTATTCTCCTCGGCGCATTTCTGTTTTGCGAGAGATGGCTGAATGAGCTTACGGGAGGTATCGCAGAGGAATGGCAGGAAAAGCTTTTCCTGCATATCAAGACTTTGCTGCGAATTACGACAGGTAAAGGAAACCGCGCGCGGTGCCGTATCTTTATAGCGGTATCGGTGGC
>CABQMM010000285.1 GCA_902465215.1 uncultured Bacillota bacterium | reverse complement strand
ATCCATGCCTTCCGATATCGTTGTGAATAGTGTGGAAGAACTGAAAACAATGACGCTCAATCTGGAACTAGAATATCCGGAAGGCACAACCGCAGCCTCGAATGACAAGATCACGGTAGACTGGTATTACACCACGCAAACACCGGATGGTTTAAAGGGCTTGCTCCCGCTTTACCCGAATCAGTACAGCGGAACGACCAACACAACGGCAAAATTATTGCAGCAGGCGGCAGCAGGAAAACCGGGTGCATGGTATTATGTCTGCGTAGCTTTCAAGACAACAACAGACGGACAGACGACCATGCTGGTTACTGACCCGATTTCTGTGACGGTGCGTGACAGTTCAGTTCCGTTTGATGGCTTGGGCACACCAACAGTTCCATATGAAATCAAGACTTATGATGATCTGAAATTTATTGCGGAAAAGGTAGCAGGTGGAGAAAACTTTGCCAATACTTACTTTGCGTTGAAAACCGATGACATCATCATTGAAACGGATTGGCAGCAAATTGGTACTTCTAAGACACCGTTTATGGGCATTTTTGACGGTGAAAATCATATCTTGACTTACGCGAAAGGAGCAAAATCCTTATTTGGGACGGTAGGAAGCACGACTGTTCAGAATCTCCGGTTAAAAGGTGAATATATTGATTCTTGCGGTTTGGCAACTTCCTTCGGCGCAAAGTCAGGAGGCAGCAAAAGCGGCAATCTGATTAACTGCAAGCTGCTCAGCGGTTCAAAAACACGAAGTGTCGGCTTAGTTGGCAGCAGCGGTGGTATCAACATTACGAACTGTGAAGTAGAATCCGGCGTTAAGATTGGCTTGGATGAAAACGGTGACATCGTAGGAAAAAGCGGATTGGCATCTATTGTCGGCGCCGGTGCTTTCGTTCTGATCGGCTGCAAGAGCGGCGCCGATATTTACAGCACTGGATGCTATGTTGGCGGGCTTGCTGGCGTAAAAGGTTATGCGATGCGCGAGTGCACCATTAAAAATTCGCAGTTTACTGGTAGCATCCACGCGGATGATGAATATGTCGGCGGCATCTTAGGTGTAGGATATGACGATCAAACCGCACCGAACACCTTATGCGCGGTCATTGAAAACTGCTATGTAAATGCGGACATTACCGGCGCGCGGGCGGTCGGCGGCATTTTTGGCGGTGAAGGCGGCTGCGACCAGTGCTGGGACAACGGAATCGGCTATATCCGCAACAATGTGTTCTATGGTGTACTGCATATAAACGGCAAAGAAGTTCTGCCGAAGTCTACAACAGAATCGGGAGGACCGGCAATTCCGGCGGCTAATATCGACGGCTCAAAGGGCGCAGTTTCAGGTTTCATGCGTTCGCTAAATAAAAATAATGTCATCGAAAATAACTACTACTTCATTACAAATGGAGAAAAGGAAAAAGGAATCGGCGCAGTCGAACATATCGACACGAGCAAGATTCGTCCGATGGGAACGCATGATGGTGTTTACTATTATGATACTTCCAAGGACAGCCTTAAGGACATCTGCAACTGGGTGGACAGTGAGGATGGAATCAATAGAGCATATTCCAGCGTGACATCGTCCAATAAGAATCGTGACGATGATCCATTGGGTGAAGATAAGGATAATTTGGCAAAAGCCTGCACGCAAAAAGAAATGACAGATGGCTCTATCGTCAAACTGCTGAACGCGAATGCAAGCAGCATGCACAACTGGGTGCAGGGTAAAAACTGCCCGGTGCTTTCCGATGAAGCAGTTGCATATAAGATTGAAGTCGGCGGTGACTACCAGAAAGAATACTATATCGGCGATAAACTCGATTTAAGCGGCATTCAGTTTACTGTAACATGGAGTGACGGAACGACCACAAACCCGACACTGGAGAATGGCGTCACAGTTACAGGTTTTGATTCTTCAAAGCAGGCGATTGTACACCTGACTGCGGCCTATGAGAATGCAACCTGCGACTTTACGGTAAAGATCAACAAACGCGCAGAAGGCACTGCAGAGAATCCAAAGAATACGATTAAAGTTAATCTCACACTGTTAGGTGATAGCTTGCACGGAGAAAATGGCGAAAGCCATACTCTGAAAAACGGTGGATTGACAGAATGGCTTCCAAGCAAGGACTATGAAGTAGACCTCAACGCAACCGTTTGGGATTTCCTGCAGGGAGTAGAAAAGAAAGCTACGAATCCAAGTGTTAAATTTAATGCGGAAAATTCGCAGTACGGAATGTATATCTCTTCCGTAACTTATAATGGTACTACGGAACTTGCACAAATGGATAATGGCCCAAGCTCCGGCTGGATGTACACCTTGAACGGCAAACACCCGCTGCTGGCAGTCAGCGAGCAGTTCTTAAAGGATGGCGACAAGATTGTCTTCCACTATACCGACGACTACACGGTAGAACAGGGCTCCGAAGATTGGAATACACCGGGCGGTGGTGTTGTCGAAGAAGTTAAGAATGTCACGACCGACACCAAGACCGGCACAACAACCGCTCCGACTGATGTCAAGGTAAGCGAAAAGACAAACACTGATGGCACCAAAACAAAGGTTGCGGATGTCAAAGTCTCTGCTGACAACCAGAAGGAAATCCTGAAACAAGCAAAGGAAAAGAAATCAAACGAAATCATCTTGGTTGTTTCTAGCAAATCCGTTGGCGATGCAGAAAAAGCAGAAGTAACGCTGGATAAGAGTTTTGTTGATTCTATCGTTAAAGATACTGATGCGAAGCTGA
>CABQMM010000284.1 GCA_902465215.1 uncultured Bacillota bacterium | reverse complement strand
ACATAGTTAAAAATGATGGAAAACGCCATGACCGCAATATATTTCGGCTCGCCCCAGCCGTAAAAAATCAGGCTGGCAATCAAAAGCCAAAGGTTCCGTACTTTCAGAAACCTTTCGGGAATCAGAAAGTACAGCACCAGTGTAATCGGCAAAAATGCCATGAAAAATACAGAACTGCTGAATACCATATATTTTTAAAATTTTCCTTTCCTTATTTTCAGCCCATAGCGTCTCAGGCAGCCGCGAATTTTTCCGGCGAAGGAGCGTCTGCAAGGTCCGCGTCGCTTATAATATCGGCGTTGTCCGCCTCGTTAAAGGCATCGATACCGCCGTAACCGTTTGCCTCCGCAATCAGCCCTTCGAGTTTTGCGAGAACTTCCGGCGGAATCGAGTTCGCGTCGCCGCCGTTTCCGTAGCGCTCAATCGTATATTTATAGACTACTTCCCCGTTCAGCGAATATGCGTCCGAAAAGCCCACATAGCCGTCCTCCACCGCGAAAGCGTTTCCTATGTACTCGGCAATCTGACGGTTAAATCCTTTTCTGTCCTTCAAAATAAAGGTCGCCATGCTCTTTCCGTCGTCAATCGCCTGTTTCAGTTCTTTAGGGATTCCGTAGAAATCATCGAGCGTAACCGCATTGGTATACATGTAGCAATATTTCGTTCCGTTTGCCGCAGGAATTTTGCTGTGGTCCCAAGGATAGCTGCCGTCGTCCTTTACCGTGTCCGGAACGTTGAAATAGTTATAGCTCGGATTTCCGTTCGAACCTCCGTCAAACATGACATCCACATGATACCACTCACCGTCAAGCTGCACTACATCCCACGCGTGTTCGCCGCTCTCCGTGGAATGAATAATGACACACGGAATGTCCAGCGCATCCATGAAAAGCTTGAAAGTCGTCGCATCTCCGACGCAGATTGCATTATGGGAGCGCAGCACGCCGTATGGCGTATGCGTCTCATTTTGGCCCGCCACAATCGGATTCAGGCTCTCATTATTATATGTTGTCCATTTATACAGCCATTCATAAACGGCTTTTTCTTTTTCATAATCCGTCATGTCATCGGTTATGATTTCCTTGATGACATCCGCCATTTTATCATGCACGAAAAGGTCTTTTTCATTCAGTCCCGAAGTGTCGCCGCTCTTATACGCCTTAATGACTGCCGTATCGTCGTAAATTTCATGCACCGCCGTCTGCGACTCGCCCAAAAGCTTGTTCATCTTCGTAATCATGCCGCTGTTCTGCACGAGCACGCCCGCAACCAGCGCAATCATCAAAATCTGCGCAATCGTGCCTTTTCTCGCCGCCATGCCGCGTCCAAGAGCCTTCACAGCCTTTTTAAAATCTTGTCTATGCGCTTTTCTGATTTCTTTTCTTTCCTTTGCAGGAATTCTTTCTCCCCTGTCAACCATTTTACTCTGCTCCTTTACTGATAACATTTCTGAACGCCGCTTCAATCTGGTCCGCATCATCGCTGACAATCAAAGCCACATAATTCCCCTGCACTGCGATTTTCGCATTGTCAAGCTTATATACCTCTTCCGGTTTATACCCCGAAAACTCCTGCGTCCGCTCCGTAATGCGGTCCTGAAGCTTCGTTTTCGCAATGCTTACATCTTCACTCTTTTTGAGGTGCAAAACAGACACTTCGTCTGCCACGCCGCCTGTCGAGGTCTGCAAAACCGCTCCGTCGTCAATCATATCAAACTGCACGCCATAAAGGTTGTCAAAGCTTTCATCATAAAGCTCCTCCCCATAGCTGTACCACTCGTCGAGTGTTCCCTCTGCTGCCGCGTCTTTGCAGGCTTTCACAATATCCACGCATTTTACATTGTCCTTGCTGCCGCCGCACCCCACAAAGACTGAAATTACAAAAATAAGTGCTAAAATCAGTATCAGTTTTCGTTTCAAATTTCGTTTCAAAATTTTCTCCCCCTTTTGTTTTTCTGTCACATTCCGATAAGACCCGATGTAAAAAATATTCTACCATATTTGACGGGAAAATTCACCGAAAAGTTTCAAAACAAGCATAAAAAAACGACCCCTCGGACATATTGTCTGCGAGAAGCCGCCTTAAAAATATGGTGCCCACTTCCGGAATCGAACCAGAGACACGGGGATTTTCAGTCCCCTGCTCTACCTACTGAGCTAAATGGGCATATCGCATATTATGAACTTTTAATGGTGGGCCTTCGGGGACTCGAACCCAGGACCTGCCGGTTATGAGCCGGACGCTCTGACCAACTGAGCTAAAGGCCCACGTATGTTTTTTAAAATGGTCGGGGTGGCAGGATTTGAACCCGCGGCCCACTGGTCCCAAACCAGTTGCGCTACCAAACTGCGCTACACCCCGATAAAATTTAAATAATTGGCAGGGGCAGTAGGAATCGAACCCACGGCACGCGGTTTTGGAGACCGCTGCTCTACCAGCTGAGCTATACCCCTGAATTATGGCGGAGAAGATGGGATTCGAACCCATGCTGCCCTATACGAACACTAACGGTTTAGCAAACCGTCCTCTTCAGCCACTTGAGTACTTCTCCTCGCTGAAATTATTATGGCGGAGAGGGTGGGATTCGAACCCACGGCCCCTTTCGGAGTCACCGGTTTTCAAGACCGGCTCCTTAAACCAC
Source organism: uncultured Bacillota bacterium (assembly GCA_902465215.1). Taxonomy (GTDB): domain Bacteria; phylum Bacillota; class Clostridia; order Peptostreptococcales; family Anaerovoracaceae; genus CAG-238. Next base: position 107 of record CABQMM010000284.1, on the reverse strand, counting down.
TCGGACACCTCTCCATCATGAGTTCTACTGCTGCTTTTTTTAAATTGGTGACCCATCGGAGATTCGAACTCCGGACACCTTGATTAAAAGTCAAGTGCTCTGCCAAC
>CABQMM010000283.1 GCA_902465215.1 uncultured Bacillota bacterium | reverse complement strand
CATCAACCCGGTCGATAAGCCGAGCATTGAGTGGCAGGAAGTAGAAGGCGCTGAGGTGTATGATTTATATAGAAAGGCATACGGAGGAAAGTGGAAGCTCGTTTCTGCGGATATGGACGAACCGTATTTTGACGATGCTTCGGCAGTAGAAGGAATCAAATACAGCTACCGCGTGGTTGCTAAGCACATCGTAAACGGTACGGCTTACGAGAGCGAGCCTTCCAAGGCAAAAAGCATTACGATGAAACTCTCTAAGGCATCTCTGCGCTCGGCAAAAGCTTCTGCGGCGGGAAAAAATCTGCTGCAATGGAAGAAAGTGAGCAAGGCGACCGGCTATAAGATTTACCGCAGAGTGAGTGGCAAACAGACATGGTCGCTTGTGGGAAGCACGAAGTCATTATCCTACACAGACTCTAAAGCAGTGCGCGGGACGAAATATGAATACAGAATCCGCGCATATCGAACCACATATAAGAACACCGTCTACGGTGACTATTCAGCAAAGCGGACCGTGCGGACAATTTAAGCAAACGATAAAAGCAAACCCGAGGGAATTGAATCCTTCGGGTTCTTTTGTTTGAAACTTATAAACTTATGGAATGTTTACTTCCCGGTTATGCTTGAGATAAATGCCTCTGCGTTGTCAGCACCGATGCGGAACGTGAACGCTTTTCCGGAGGACATCTTCACATACAGGTAGCCGTTATCGCTGACACCGAAGTCGATGTTCGAACCGGTAGGGTTTGAAGTCGACTTGAACAGCACATGCACATCTGCATTGGAATATGCGCTGTGACCGGAAAGCGACGCACTCTCGTCTGCGAAAGCATAGTTATCAACTAACTCTCTGAGATCGCTGACTGTGAATCTGTGATAGGATGAATAACCGATATTATCGCCCTTGCAGTAAACTGCTTTCGAATACGTCACGCTGGAATCCAGACCCGCATCCGAAATGAACTGTCCCAACGTCTCCGGCTTATAGGATTCGTTGGTATAAAGCAGTGTTTCCTTGAATCCGTCAACATCGACCGCAACCATGAAGTTTGTTGAAACATTCTGAAGCTTCTTGACTTGTGCGGTTACCGTAGCTTCGTTCGTTGTCGAGGTTTCCGGAATTGTCAGGGAAACCGATTTGATTTCCGATGTCGTTGTCGTGGAAGTCGTAGAAGTATCTACTACATAATTGGAGCCGGAAATCGCAATGTGCGAAACGGATTCTTCTGCGAGAATTTCTCTGTTGAAGCTGACATCACCGGTTGTATTCTTTCCGATGGAAACTGCATTGTCATCGGGAGCCGGTGCAGTGTGACCGTTATTCGTGCGGTCTGCATCCGAAGGTTTCTGCGCTTTATTGTCCGTTTTACCGGAATTGCTGCTGTCCTTCGGGTTTGCAGTCTGATTTTTATCATCCGCGGGGTCATTTTTATCGGTTGTAGTCTTATCCGAATCCTTGTCGCCTGCTGTCTTGTCGCTGTCCTTATCGTCCGGCGTCGTCACAGCCGGGTCGTCCTGAGCCGGAGTGGTTATGACATTGTCCGGAAGAACATTGTCAATCAGATTCTTAACATCCCGCGAATCTCCGTTGCCGAAAATGGTAACCGTCGATACCAGAATCAGAAAACCGGCAACTGCCGCCGTACCGTATTTCAAGATGGAATTGCGGCCGGATGCGCGTTTCTTCGCGGGCATCTGCGGCGCCTTCGGAGCCGTTTCAAACGGCAGCGTATTTTCAAAGCTTTCCGGGGAAGTTTCGTCAGCGGCAATCTTGGCAAGCAAAGAAGAAACAACCGCATCCGATGGGGTCATCTGCTCTCTCATGCTGTAGATTATGTCGCTTGATACGAAGTCATCCATGTCGCGAAAAATTTCGTCAGCCATGATATCCTTCCTCCTTCAGTTTAGATTTCATCATTTCGCGGCCTCGCATAAGCTGAACCTTGACCGTGCTTACCTTTAAATTCAAGGCGTTGCCAATCGATTCTATGGACATGTCCGCAAAATAAAATAATTGGAGAACTGTTCTGTATTTCTCCGGAAGCTGCTGCAAAGCCAAGTAAACAGCATTTTCTTCCTTAGTACGAAATTGAAATGAGCCTTCATCCATTTCGTTTTGGTCCATCGGAACCACGCGTTTATGGTAGGTGCTCTGCACAACCCGCAAAGAACAATTAATCGTCGTTCTGATTAACCAAGCTTTTCGGTGTTCCTCGTCGTTAAACTGAGGATTTACCTTATAGTAGATGAGGAAAACTTCCTGAAAGATGTCGTCCGCATCCGCTCGGTTGCTTGTATATGACAGAGCCACGCCGTAAATCGTGCTCTTATAACGCTGGATTATAGTCTCAATACTTTCGTTCTGAACAAAAGTATCACTCATCCGTGAGGTTCTCCTTTCAATAGTAAATCAATCCTGCAGAGGAAAAGGTTACATTTTTCGCAAAATAGTTGCAGAGAAAGTGAAATTTTTGAAGCGATTTCGAACTTTTTCCACATACAGCTTTTCTATTATAGCAAATCTTTGTAAAAAAAACAAGGAAAGTTGATTATGAAACAGCGTTCCTTCATACTTTTTTAAGAAAGGGACAGTATATCTTATAGAAAGTATTTGATTTTTTTTGACAATGAGGGTATAATTTTGAAAGAGAATTATTTCGTAAAATGCGAACAAATAACAGAGGGGGACAGAGCTATGATAATAATGGACATTAAAGCAGACAACTTGTTTGCTTTTAAGAACTTTCACATGAATATGTC
>CABQMM010000282.1 GCA_902465215.1 uncultured Bacillota bacterium | reverse complement strand
GGTGTGGAAGCGGCGGTGCAAAAAGCTGTGCAGTGGCTGGCAGCGCAGCAAAAGGAAAACGGAGGATTTGCTTCCTACTACAGCAATGACAACTGCGAATCAACGGCACAGACGATCATTGCGCTGACGGCTTTGGGAACGAATCCGGCGGCAGCACCGTTCCGAACGGAAACCGGCACGACGATGCTTGACGCGCTCCTGTATTATCATTTGGGGGATGGCAGCTTTGCGCATGAAGCAAACACCTATGGTGTGTTGACGGCAAACGATCTGGCATCCGAGCAGGCGCATCTGGCATTGACCGCATATGACCGCTATGCACAAAACAAGGAGACGCTCTATGATATGAGCGGCACGGAAAGGGTCGACCGCTACGCACCGGTGATTACGACGGATTTACGAACCTATACAACCAATGAGGAAAGTCTGAATTTTACAGTATTAGCAGAAGATGCGAAGGACGGCAATAATATTGAGCTGACGGTCGAATATAAATATGGCGAAGATTCTGCTTATGTGCAGACAGATCCTGATGAAAATGGAAGATACAATGTGCGGCTGAAGTTATTTGACTTTTTAGCGAAGACAAAAGTTTTCTTCCGCATCACCGCGACCGACGAGGCAGGCAATACCGCGGTTGAGGAATATGTTGTTACATATTCGAAAGATCCGGTTGTTAAGTCCATTCGTCTTCCGAAGAGCGTGCAGACTGCCGAAGTAGGCAAGACGCTGACACTGGAAGCGGAAGTGACTCCGAACAACGCAAAGAACAAGACGCTTGCATGGACTTCCTCAGATCCTACGGTTGCAGCAGTAGATGAGAATGGGAATGTTACAGCACTGAGAAGCGGAACGGTGATGATTACCGCTCGCACACGCGACGGCAGTAATCTTTCCTCGGAATGCAAAGTGCTCTGCGAACTGCCGCAGAGCCAGCAGCCGGACGATAAGACAATCAAAGTCACTTTCACGCTGCTCGGCGATGCTGTTCACGGAGACAAAAAGCCGTTCCATACTCTGCGTGAGAACAATCTGGATACATGGATTAAGCCGGTAACGGTAACGGTTGAAAAAGGTTCTTCTGTCGGAGATGTATTCTCGCAGGTACTGACAAAGCACGGCTATACCTTTGAGGGACTTTCCAAGAACTATATCTCCCATATCACAACGCCTGCCGGCGAGCGCATCGGAGAGTTTACCAACGGCAATCTTTCCGGCTGGATGTACACCGTAAACGGGCATCATCCGGAAGTTGGTCTGAACAGCTATATCCTGACCGGCGGGGATCGGATCATCTGGCACTATACTGACGACTACACGGTAGAAGAAGGATCCGAAAAGTGGAACACGCAGAACGACGAGGTCAAGGATGTCACGACTGACACCAAGAAAGGAACAACAACTGCTCCAACCGATGTCAAGGTAAGCGAAAAGACAAACGCAGACGGCACCAAGACGAAGGTTGCGACTGTAACGGTATCCGCTGAAAATCAGAAGGAAGTTCTGAAACAGGCGAAAGCAAGCAAGTCGAAGGAAATCATTTTGAATGTTTCCGGCAAATCCGTCGGCGATGCGACGAAGGCTGATGTAACACTTGAAAAGAGTTTCATCGACTCCATCGTAAAAGACACGGATGCGAAGCTGACGATCAAGACACCATTTGGTGATAAGACTTACACGCAGGAAGAACTGAAAGCATTATCAGCAGGAGCGGCTGGTTCGACGATCGCCATCACGGTTGAAAAAACGGAAGATCCAATTGACGATAACGCAGAGAAAGTGGAAAAAGCAAAAGCTCTGACAAAAGAGATGAAGCTGACTGCTCGCTCCGCAAGGACTGCAAAGAAGAATATCAAAATAACTGTCAAGACGAACAGTAAGACTACAGCTGCCATCAAGGAGCTGAAAAACCTTGGCTATACAGTCAAGTACCGGTACTATCGCTCAACGAAGAAGGCATCCACCTATAAGTCCTCGGTAACGAAGTCCAGTAAGACATATATCAATACCGCAGGCAAAAAAGGCAGGATGTACTACTACAAAGCACAGGTTCGTGTTTACGACGAAAATGGCAAGCTGATTGCAAAGACCGCACTCAAGCAGTGCAAGTACGCAAACAGAGCGTGGAGCAGATAGGCAAATTACATAACAGGACATCAAGGAATTCAGGAATAAATTGATGTAAATCGAAACTGCAGAGTGGGTGTACGCTTTGCAGTTTCCTCGTTTTTGGAAGAAAACATAGAAAGTGCATCCGCAAAGGAAAGTGTGCAGATGCAAAAAGGAAGGAACCTATGAGACAGACAATAACGCAGAAAATACAGCTGTTTGTAAGCGCAAACAGTATTGGGTGATAAACCCCTGCATTTACAATAGAAAAAATGCCAGATCAATTGTCGAAAGCAGTAAATGGAATTCGAGTATTTGGGTTGGCTATTTTCATCGATGCGCCCGCGCGCCTCTTTTCATTCTAAAGCAGCTTTGTTGTTTTGGAACGGAAAGGAGAACGCTATGAATTACATACCGAAAAGGGTGTTTCTGCTGGAATGCGGCATCACGCAGGCTGCCGTCAGCCAGCGCCTGCAGCGGATTTTGCGGAAGCTGCGCAGGGAACTGGAGAGCGCATAAACGCAGAAAAATAGCGGCTTGGGGCTTGTGAAAGAAGTGTCTTTATGATAAAATATTTCTTGGAAAAAGAGAATACAGAAGATGATTTATGTTCTTTCTCCTCAGTGCTTTGCGAAGGAAAGCCTATCGGTTTTACCG
>CABQMM010000281.1 GCA_902465215.1 uncultured Bacillota bacterium | reverse complement strand
CCCCTCCTTTTTCCCCTTCTATAAATAAAGACGGCAAAACTCTCAAAGTGCAACAAAAAATTTTTAATTTTATTAGCCAAAGAAGGAGCACATCGCCCGACATGCTCCCCCGATTTTCCTACTTATTCTTGTTGTAAATGACCCACAGCCCTTTTAGCAACAGGTCCTTATCCAGCAGCACTTTGCGCCTGCAGAACGGTACGATTAAATCTGCCAGCCCGCCTGTAGCAACGACCGTCACCGTCTGTCCGAGCTCTTCCTCCACGCGGTCGATAATGCCGTCGATGGCAGCCGCATTGGAATAAATCATACCGCTGCGCATGCATTCCGTGGTATTTTTGCCGATGACGCGGCGCGGCGGCTCCAAATCAATTTCCTTGAGCTGTGATGCGTTTTCTGCCAGAGCGTTCAAAGAGGTTTTGATTCCGGGCATAATCATACCGCCGATATAATTCTTCTTCTCATCGACCACGCAGAGCGTCGTTGCGGTTCCTAAGTCAAAAATTGCAAGCGGCAGTTTGTACTCCGCAATTCCGCCGACTGCAACCGCAATCAGGTCGCGTCCAATCTGTGCCGGATGATCCATCAGGAGATTCATTCCGTTTTTAATCCCCGGGCCTACGACAATGGCCTCTTTTTTGATTATTTTGTATAGAGCTTCCTGAAGAATCTTCGTCAGAGGCGGCACGACAGAGCTGATAATCGCACCCTCAATGTCTTCGGGAGAAACGCCGTTAATATCCATAATCATCTTAATATCGATGGCATACTCCATCTCCATCTTGGTTTTGTTGGTGGACAGTCTTTCGGTAAAGTACCGCTTCTTTCCGTCCATGCATCCAAGCACAATATTCGTATTTCCGATGTCAATTGCTAAAATCATTTTAAACTCCTAACAGAAAGGGGCCATTACAGCCCCATAATTTCATTATTTATGAATCGCTTTTGAAAGCACCTTGGTGATTGTGCCTGCAGCGATAAAGTTTACTGCTGCTTCTACAGCACCGTTGACGCCGACAAAAGCAACAAAGAACAGCCAGATTGAATTCGTCGGAAGCTGTGACGCCGCCATTGCCGAAAGGAAGGTATCATTTCTCCAGAAGAAAATGATAATACAGCTTATAAAGAAAAATGTGTTCAGAAGTGCCGTTGCAAGAGAAGCTGCGAAATATGGCGCAGTCTTCATTTTTCCCGTTTTTTGCATTGCTCTGAACAGCAGTCCCGAAAGCCAGCCGCATAATATTCTCGGCACCATACAGGTAATAAAGGTTCCGATTGGATTCAGGCTCAAAAGCAGCACCCCGAATGATGATGCGCCAAAGCACTGAATAAAGCTCGTCACTCCGAAAATTCCGCCGAGGATCGCTCCTGCCGACGGTCCGAGGATGATTGCCCCGATTGCTACCGGAAGCACCATAAAAGTGATTTCAATCGGACCTGATTTCAGGTATCCGAGCGGTGTGTACGCGAAAATCAGCATAATTGCTACAAGTATGGCCAGTTGTACCATCTTTTGTGTCCGCGTGCTAACATTTCTTTCCATTAAAAACTCCTTTTCCGCTGTTGCCCCGCCTCCTGCGGGTGCAACGCTTTGTTAAAATATTTTATGATACAGGATTTCTGCTTTTTACGGCTTTCACCCGTTCATACGAATAAAATGAGCCTGCTGCGCACTATGCTCTTGGATGCGTCCTGTCGTAAACATCCTTGATTCGATTTTTGACAACCGCCAGATACGCCTGCGTTGCCGAAATATCCTCATGTCCCATGAGTTCCTGCAGGGATTTTACATCTGCGCCGTTGCGAAGCATATGTACCGCGAAAGAATTCCGAAGAACCTGCGGAGTCAGACCAACCGAAAGCTCGGCTGCCTGTCCGTATTCCTTGAGGATTTTCCAAAGTCCCTGCCGCGTAATTGGCTTTCCCGCATAGTTCGTGAACAGAACGGCTTCTTCCTTTCCCTTCAGAATCTTATCGCGCGCATCGAGAATATAGTCCTCCATCGCTTTGCGGCAGATTCTTCCCATCGGGATGATTCGCGCCTTTCCGTGAATCGGCGCGCACTTGACAAAGCCCATCCGAAGGTTGACATCCTCCGTCTTCATCTCAATCAGCTCGCTTGCCCGGATTCCCGTCGCATAGAGCAGTTCCAGAATGGCTCTGTCCCTCATGCCCTTCAGCGATGCATCCGGAAGCTCCATCAGCTTATCCACATCTTCAATGCTGATATATTCAATTTCTTTCTTGTCCGCCTTCGGCGATTTGATACCGTCGGCAGGGTTTTCTCCTATCAGCCCTTTTCTCTGCAAGTAGCTGTAGTACACCCTCAGAGACGCCAGTTTGCGATTTAAGGTCGCTTTCGACTTGTTTTCGGCCCGAAGCTCCATGAGATAAGCTAAAATCTCGGTATTCGCGGCTTCCTGCGGGCCGGCAAGCCCTCTTTCCTTCACAAACGTCTCAAAACTTCGCAAATCTCTCATATATGCATTTTTCGTATTTTCCGACATTTTCCGTTCTACCGAAAGATAGCCGCCGTAATCCTGATAATCCATCTCTTTGCATCTCCCTGCCCGATAAGCGAGCACATAAAGTATAATACTTCTTACGCAAAATTTCAATGCAAAAAATGTTTTTTTGTCGTATTATGTCAACCTTTTTTTCGGCTGAAAGCCTGTACGCGTCATATATTGTTTCAGAGGTTTGCGATATGAGAATAAATTATAAGATTTTTTTAATATTTTTGTTTTTTGCAGGTGTGGGAATCTGTGCCGGTTCTTT
>CABQMM010000280.1 GCA_902465215.1 uncultured Bacillota bacterium | reverse complement strand
CTTTTGTATCGTTTATTTCGGAACTGCGGGATTCACATAAACCGTACGGTTGTTTGTGAAGATTACCATGCCGGGTTTTGCGCCCGCAGGCTTTTTGACATACTTTATCGGTACATAATCGACCGGGACATTTTCCGAAGTGCGCGCCTTGCTGTGGTAAGCGGCAATCGCAGCGGCTTCCCAGACCGCTTTTTCGTCAAGCTCGGTGCCGCCGCTTTGGACGATGACATGCGAGCCCGGAATGTCCTTGGTGTGAAGCCACAGGTCTTTGTTTCCTGCGGTCTTAAAGGTCAAAATATCATTTTCCTTGTTATTTCTGCCGACCAAAACGCTCATGCCGTTGGAAAGCGTGTAGCGGTAAGGGGCAGGCTTATATTTCTTTTCCTTGAAGCCACCTGCCTGCCTGCGTCTGCGGACATAGCCCGTTTCAACAAGCTCTGCGCGGATGCTTTCAATTTCAGCCACATCATCGGTATTTTCAAGGAAAGAAAGCACAGATTCCAGATACTTGATTTCAGCTTCGTTTTCATCGAGCTGAATCTGCTTTTCTTTGATTGCCGTCTTTGATTTTCCGTATTTCTTGAAATAGTGCTGGGCGTTTTTCGATGGGCTGAGCTTAACATCCAGCGGAATCGTGACCGTCGAGCCGTCATAATAGTTTGTGACTTCCACGGACTTCATGCCGGGCTGAATCAGGTGAATGTTTGCAGTCAAAAGCTCCCCGTAAAGCCTCATGTCTTCTGAGTTTTCCGCTTTCAAAAGATCCTCGGAAAGCCGCTTTTTCTTGAGATACATTTTGTCAAGCAGGGCGTTTACCGACCTGATGAGATCGTGGGATTTCTGGCGGCCTTGATTGGAAGATTCCTTCTTTCCGAAGTAGAACTCCATCGCGCTGCTGAGGTCACCAAAGTGCTCCACCGTACAGCTTTCTTCAAGCTCCGAGAGGGCTACCGGATAAAAGTCAATCGGCGCACCGCCCTCATCGAGGTACACGCGTGACTCGCCGTGACTTGGCGATTCAACAGCCGTCATAATCCCGGACATGAAATCACTGCGGGCTTTCCCTGTGTGAAGTGCCAGTTCCTCTGCGAAGGCAGGCGCGATTCCGCCGACACTTCTGAGAATGGATTTTCCGTCTGCGGCAAGAGCCTCAAGCTGCTCCGCCGAAATCTCTCCGAACGGGATTTTATCCTGCGCCGGCGGGTATTGATAAATCATGCCGGGCAGAATCTGGCGCACGCGGTTCACATCGAAGCTGACACGCTTAACCGAGTCGATAATTTTGCCGCTTGCGATGTCCACGAGCACGATGTTGCTGTGTTTGCCCATGATTTCAAATATGAGCTTCTTCGACATCGTGAAGCCCAGCTCGTTAAGCGTTTCAAGTGAAATTTCGATGATACGCTCCGAGTCCTTTTGGGTAATTTCCGTAATGCGTCCGCCCTGCAGGTGCTTGCGAAGAAGCATGCAGAATGCGAGCGGTGCCGGCGGATTGACCGGATTTTCCGTGATGAAGCAGACTCTTGCGTGTGCCGAGCCTGCCGAAGCTAAAAGCTTCACATTGCCATTCTTTGTGTGTATGTGAAAAACGAGTTCATCCGCCTCGGGCTGATAAACCTTTTCGATTTTTCCAAGTAAAATTCTATCCTGAAGTTCGCGGACCATTGCCCGCGTGACGATTCCGTCAAATGCCATAATTGCCTCCTGTTATGTAAGTTTTTGCGTTCGGGTCGAAAATCAGCCGAACAGCTTCGTATAGTCGCTCCGCGTGTCCGCAATGTGGTAAACCCATAGGGTTTCGCCTATATGCCGGTAAATCGCGATGTGTTTACCTGCGATTACCATGCGGTAGCTGCTTTCATTCAGCCAAGGGTCGGGCGTATAGGAACCGGAATCCGGAAAATCTTCCAGCCGCTCCAGAGCATCCAAAATATGATTGGTTACTTTGAGTGCTGTTTCCGCGTTGAAAGTGAGCGTATAATAATCTTCGATTTTTTTCAAATCTTCCCATGCGGATGGTAAAATTTTGACTTCGTATTTCATTCACGGGTGCTCCCTTTCTCTGTTCTGTCCTGAAGCATTTTGCGGGCTTCACGAATGCTGCAGCCTTGACTGCCGGAAATGCGCTCTTCTTCCGCGCGCAGCACTTTGGCGCGCATTTCGAGAAGTTGTTCGCGCTTTTCGTATGTCTCGATGGACATTAAGACCATATCGCCCTCGCCGTTCTTGGTGATGTAGATAGGCTCGTTGATTTTCTTTGCCAGTTCGGAAATTGCCGCGTAATCATTGCGTAAAGACGCCGATGCTTTTATATACATGATGAAACTCCCTTCAATTGCCATACATTTATTATATCAAAATTATATCGCATTATAGATACATTGTAAAGCAAAAACCACGATTTTCCTGTCAGAGCGCGACAGGATGTCTGACAATGATTTGACAATTCAGATTTTTTCATTTAAAATTTATAAAAGATATATATGAGCATGCAAGGAGAATACACCATGGTAACATTATCTATGCTTTTATCGAAAAAAGAATTTTCCACCTTCCGCCTTTTGTCAGGCAAAAATGGGCTGAATAATGCAGTCTGTGCAACGGCTTTCTTTGAATGGGAGGACGAGTATCATATTGTGAAGGATCTTATTCCGGGGGCGCTGGTTTTAACCACGCTGTCCATGTATAAAGATAATCTCAAAGAAGCTGAACGATACATGAAAATCATGATGAATAATCATGTGGCGGGGATTGCGATTAAAGATGTTTTTTTCAGCGATGT
>CABQMM010000279.1 GCA_902465215.1 uncultured Bacillota bacterium | reverse complement strand
TTTCGCTGGCAGATTCCGATTGAAATGCTCAAATCCTTATGCGGTGATTTCAGCTTCACCCATGTGTACGCGCCGATTCCTCTGATTAAGTCGATACCGACAAATGTCGTCGAATGGATTTTTGCACTTTATGCTGCGGGGGCCGTTTTCTTTGCGGCAAGGTACCTTGCTTCCTATTGCAGGCTGCGTGGCATTCTCAGGAAAGGGACGGTTTTGCAGGGAGAGAGGCTTGCGGGAATCGAGCAGATTGCAAGGAAATACAATCTGAAGCTTTGCACTGTTATAGAAGCGGACGGACTGCCGAGCGCATTTGTGTGCGGGATTTTCCGCCCAATCTTGGCGATACCGATGGGAAAAGAGCAGGATGAAAAGATTATACTTCACGAACTTTTGCATTTGAAGAATAAGGACACACTTTGGAGCGTGGTCATTTGCCTGCTGCGCTGCATTCACTGGTGCAATCCGCTGCTCGCTTACTGCGCGAACCGCGCGCTAAGCGATATGGAAGCGCGCTGCGACCAAGCGGTTTTGGAAAGCCTTGAGGGCGAGGAAAGACGGGATTACGGGCGGATTTTGCTTTCGATGGCAAACGAAAAATTCGCAAAAACGCCGGGAAGCACTTGTATCAACAACGGCGGAAAAAGCATTCGCAGGCGTATCGAAGCGATTGCAAGGTTTCGCAGGTATCCGCAGGGAATGCGTCTGGTTTCTGCATGCATTATTATAGTGCTTGCATTTTCCGTGCTTGTCGGCATACAGCCGGAGAAAGTTTATGCGGAGAGCCGTTTTCCACGGGCAGCGCTTGCGGCTGCTAAGAGCACGCCATGCATGACTTACGCGGGGGCATTGGATGCCTACGCAAAATCCGTGTTGGAGGACAGCAGTACCTACCGCTATATGTGCGCACCTGCAGCCATGCAGGAAAAAATCTGGCAGGCGGTTAGTGAAGACGGAGAATATAGCTGGCAGCCGGAAGATGGATTCGGTTTGTATGCATGGTTTGACAGAAGTGCAGGCTATTATATCTACAACCTCGTGCCATGCGGCGAGGATGCATACGAAGGACTGCTTGTTTTAAAATTTGACGGTGTGCGTAAAAACGGATTAGGGCCGAAAAACGGAAAAATGTTCGTCGCTGTTCAGAATTTACGCGCCGAAAAAGAAAATGAGCACTGGATCGTGCAGGCACTGGACGAAATCACCCTTGCAGAAGTGTCGGAAGCTTCCCTTGTCTGGGGCTGCACAGAGCTTCCGGGAATCAGCTATACAGCGGAATCGCAGGACATCCGCGTCGAAATCAAACACCAGACGGTTTCCACAGTGGAAAACTATGCCGCGCAAACCGAGTTCGGCTATAACGATGAGCCGCAGCCCAATGCGCCATTTAGCAGAGTGTTCGCAGGACGAGACATCAGCTACACCTATCTTGGAGAGGAAGAAAACGGCAAAAAGCTGAAAAGCATCGGGCTTTCTGCAATGCCTCTCTATGGCTCGGAGACTGCGGAGAAAATAACGCTTCCGAAGCTGAGCGGAAACGGCAGCGAGGGCGGAAGCAGCACGAACGGCGAGATATGGGAGACCCAAATCCTGCAAAACGGTCTCATCGGGACACTCAATGTCGGCGGAGGCGGCGGTGACATAGACGCGGAGGCGGAGCCTGAGATGCCGCGGTGCTATGCAGCAGATTTTTATGTCAACGGAGAGTTTATAGAGCATTTGACGATGAATCCGCAAAAGGAGGCAGAAGAATGATAACGAATATCGAAAAAATGCGATGCGGAATTTTTCGCATGGGGGTATATTTTCATATATTTCAACATCAACATCAATGCAGTCAGCCTGCTTCCCGCTTTCGTGGGATATGGTTTGTTTCTGTCAGCCATAGGACTTTTGCAGGAGGAAGAGCGGGAGCTGAGCCTGCTTAAGCCGCTGATTGGCATATTGCTGGTCTGGAATGCGGCGGACTGGGTGCTGAGCTGGATGGGGAGTGAAATCTTCGAAACATGGTTTTTGCTCGACTTGCTCACAGGCCTTATAAACCTGTATTTTCAGTTCCAGTTTCTGACGAATTTGGCGTCGATTGCCGCTAAATATCAGGAGCCTGACAGGGATTGCGACACGAAGCTCCTCACTTATCGTACATGGCAGACGATTATGCTTACAATCGTCATACTGATTGGAATTCTGCAACTATGGCTTTCCGAAATCTGGGGCTATGTCTCCATTGGAATCGGCATCGTGTATATTTTGTTCGGCATCTGCCTGATCAAAACGCTGTTCGAGCTTCGAAATGCGCTCAGAACGGATGAATCCTGCCTGTGATAATCATAAAAAGCGCGATTACGGCAAGCAAAGCCAAAGCGATTGCAATGACTGCTTCATAAGGACGTTCGAAGACCGGGCGGCCTTTTTCTTTTTTGCCAAGCGCAAAGACGATGATTCCCGGGGCATAGAGGATGCAGGCGATGAAGGTCAGCTCAAGTCCCGACGAATACAGCATCCAGATGCCGTACAGCGTTCCCACGAACGCAAAGAAGCGAGACGCGCCGAGGGAGCCGCCTCTGCCGCCGCTGTTTGAAAAACCTTCGCCGCGGGCCGCAACCTTCATATAGTACAAGGCACTGAGAAAATACGGAATCATAATCATCGTCGTGCTGAACGTGTAGAAAACCTGATAGGTGGATGCGCTGAAGTAGATGACAATCAGGAAAAGCTGCACGAGGCCGTTCGTAAGGTAAAGGGAAAAGGACGGCGAGACGTTTTCGTTTGCACGCGTGAAGGCATG
>CABQMM010000278.1 GCA_902465215.1 uncultured Bacillota bacterium | reverse complement strand
CTCCTCGTAATTGAACATTTCACGGTAAAGGTTCGGATCCTCTACATCCTGAAGCGAATATTTATAAATACTCTGTTCTAAAAGATTGGTTTTATTGGAAATCTCAAGCATAGTTTACCTCCTGTTTGTACATTTTTTAAACCTGTATACAAGTATAACACTTTAGCTCATTAGAGTCAAGAGGTGTATACATGTATTTTATCATGTGCACATTTTCTTAGCAAAAGAAAACGATCTGAGCAGCATTACTTCTATCTCAGACCGTCTTGTTTACCGATGTTTGGCTTATTTATTTTTTTCTTCGTCAGCCACAGCATTTGCTGCCTGAACCACATGGTGCATGAGAAGTGCTGTCGTAACCGTTCCGACGCCTCCCGGAACCGGAGTAATCGCTGCTACATTTTCTTTGATGTCTTCAAAGTCCGCGTCTCCGCACATTTTGTCGTTTTCGTCAAAATTAATTCCAACATCTATAATGACTTGTTTTCCGTTCACATGTTCGTTCGTCAGCGTGTGGCGTCTTCCTGTCGCGCAGATGATGATATCGGCATTTTGGCAGAGTTCTTTCAAATCTTCCGGTGTCGTTTTACTGTGGCAGACAGTAACTGTCGCATTCTGCTCCATAAGCATCATGGCAACGGGCTTTCCTACCACAAGGCTGCGTCCGACTACCACTACTCGTTTTCCTTTCGGATCAATTTCATAGTATTTCAAAATCGCCATTGCAGCCTCTGCTGTACATGGCGGAAATCCAAGCTGGTTTCCCGTAAAAATTCCTCCTAATACTTTCTCTGTTATGCCGTCGATGTCCTTTTCTGATTTTACATGATTGCAGATTCTTTCTTCGTCCACGGATTCCGGCAGCGGTCTGAGCATCAGCAGACCGTGAATATTTGCAGAATCGTTGATGAATTTTACGATATCCATGATATCCGACTCGTCTGCCTTTGCGTCCATGATAAATTTTTCAATGTGAATGCCTAAGGACTGCGCTTTCTTCGTTGCGCTGTTTTCATATGCGATATCGCTCTCTTTGCTTCCCACGCGAAGAATCGCAAGCGTCGGAACGATGCCCTCATCTTCTATCAAGCGCATAGCCTCTGCCTTCGTTCTTTCGTCAATCCACTCTGCTACGGGTTTTCCCTTCAATAGTTCCATATATTTCTGTCTCCTGTCCCTTTATTCTAAATGTCTTCGTTATTCTTCCGTCTCTTCATCAAAATCTTCTTTTTCGTAATCATACCATGAAACGCGTGCGGTTTCTTCGAATTTAAGCGCATTCTCGAAAGCCTTCTGCATATCTGTGCCGCAGACTGCCATTCCGTGATGCGCCATTACGACCGCACTGCCCGCCCCAAGCGCTGAAGCGGTATTGACTGCAAGTGTATGCGTCCCCGGAAGCGCATATTCAGCGATTGGAATCGTTGCTCCGAAAAGCTCTCTTGCGTCTTTTTCCTTGGAGGCTACCGGAATACCCTTGCACGCGCACGCAAAAACGCTCGCATATTTGGAATGTGCATGTACGACCGCTCCTGCATCTTCCCGCGCCTTATAAATTTCCGCATGAAGCTCAAGCTCAGAGGTTGGCTTGTTCACGCCTTCTGCTTTCAAGGTATGGATGTTTACCTTGACCATATCGCCTGCTTTCAGCAGCGCATAATCGATGCCGGACGGTGTGACAAGCATCGTTTCGCTGTCGAGTCTTACCGAAAGGTTGCCCCATGTTCCCTGCACGAGCTTCTTTTCCGTAAGCTTGTTTCCGTATGCCACAAGCTGCTCGCGAAGCTCCGCTTCTTCCGGTGGAAAGTCAGTTGGAACTGCTTCCGCTTTCGTCTGCTGCGAATAATTTTTCTCATAATTCTGCCGCATAACTTTTACTTCTTTTTTATCCAGAGGCTTGCTTCCGCCAAGGCGCTCTGACTTCCATTCCGCTTCAGCGGCCTTTTCCATAACCGCAAGCGCTGTCGCCGCTTCGTGAAGTGTTCTTCCGATGGTAATGCTGTATCCGATACCTTTTCCTTTTCCATCCACTGCGCGAAGAACCAGACAGCCGTTGCTTCTCTTCAAAGCCTTCTTTAAACTTTTTCCCGACGAGCGGTCTGCGGTTCGTCCGTCCGCTACATATACGGCAGGCCCGATAATCTGTGCCATATCATCCAAAGACGCTGCAAACGGCACTGCCTCCGCCAGACACTTTTGACAATAGAAAGTCTGTGAAAAAATCATGGCTTTTTTCCCTTTGCGTGACATCGGAAGGCGCTTCATTTCAACTTCTTCAATATCGTCCTCTTTCAGATTTGCAATGTCCGCTCCGATTTTTGTTCCGAAAACCTTTTCATCCGCTTCAAAAAGAATTCGCGTCCCTTCAGCCTTCGCAAAGCCGTTGACTTTCAGAATATCCGCACAGTCCTTAAACTGCTGAAAAATTTCTCTCGTAATGTTCTCCATTTTTTAACCTCGTTCCCTAATGTGCATTTATATATTGTATCATAAAGCGAGCATGAAAAAAAGCCCTTCTTTATTCAGGAAGGGCTTTGCTTGCTTTACATTCTCGTCAAACTATCTCGGAAGAGCATATTTTTCCTCATATTTATGCATTTTCTCATCAAAATTGTCGTGACCGTACAGCTTAAGGTCGTCCAAATAGTGGTGCATATCGAAATTGCCTTTTTCGGTTTCAATCACACAAACCGCCAAATTCGAGCAGTGATCTGCGACACGCTCCAGATTCGTACCGAGGTCGGAAAGAATAAATCCGAGCTCAATCGTACACGTACCTTCTTTCAAACGTCTGAT
>CABQMM010000277.1 GCA_902465215.1 uncultured Bacillota bacterium | reverse complement strand
CGGATGTATTTCCCAACAAGCTTTTTGCATGTTATTCCAGTTGTTCTGCGCGATGAAATTGGGTTCTTCGTCATATTCGATATGCCTATACCCTAATGTTTGGCTCGCATCAGGCATACGTGGTGTTATAAACCCCATTTCATGAAGGATACGCCACAAAATGAAAACCCCATTAGCACATCCTTGAAGTTTTTTCCCACGTACAACAGGATTAAACTCAGCAATTCTTCTTTGCAAAAACTTTTTTACCACCTCAGCTTCATTCGTTCCGATATAAGATTTTTCCCGTTTTTCTTCGCTTGCAATGCCAACAAACGAATGAGTTGAATTGAATCGCGCGGACGTCCACGCGATTGCTTAGTTAAGTAGTGTCTGCTCAATAAGGCATGATTTTTACGGTGGATGCAGAGATTCAGCGGAAGGGGGGCGCTTTTGTCATGCCTGAGTTATATGGAGCGGCTCTCTGTGTGCATTTACCGGATTTATGAAAAACTGTCATCGTTATCGAAAAATCTCAGGATATGGTGCTTTTTGCCGATGTTTTGATCATCCCGCAAAAAGATAATAAAAAATGGACCGAACGGGATCCCGAAAAGATTGGCGACAAGCACTGATAAGGCGATGCTCGACAAAGTCGTCTCCTCCAGTTTCGACACGATCAATGCCGCTCCGCACGTTCGTTTCTCCCGGCTGAAAAACCGCTCCACCTCATTGCGGTCGACATTGTCCCTGCGCTCCGTTTTACGTTCTTCCGGACTCAGTTTCGGCGGACGTCCCGGTCCCCGCCCCGACAAGCGGATTCCGTGCGCTCTGCAATACTCCCGGTTTTCCGCCGTGTTGTAGATTTTATCCGCCAGGATCCGCCTGGGATAATGCCCCGTCCGGGTCAGATACCGTTCCGAAGCGCATTTGAGCGTGCCGCATTCATTGTATGCATCGAAGGATATTTTTTCAAGCCGTGCGTGTCCTTTCTCGTCGACGCTGACATCATACTTCGCGCCGAACTCCACCGGCGTCTTTGCTTTGCCCCGGACAATCGGGCGGATGTACGGCTGGGAAATGCTTACGATTCGATTCTCCACACGATGGGTGTGCCTGTCAAACATCTCTTTCTGCTGAAGGTAAAGCTGACGGATCGTTTCCAGATTCGTCAAATCTTTCCGGGGCAGAATTCCGCCCCGGGCAAGATACGAATCCACAAACTGAAGATTTCGCTTGACGGCACATAACAGCTTGCGGATCAAAGACCGGACAGCTTTGACCGTCCGTTTTTTCGATTTCGCCACATTCAAATAAGCATTGTGCAGCACTTCCCGGTACGTTCGGGGATGCAGTTTCTCCCGAATCTGTTTGTGCAGAAGATCAATCATGCGATCCGTCTTTTCCCGGGCTTCGTTCAAAAGTGAAAAATCCTGCGGAAAACGGATATTTGAAGGCGAAGCCGTCGCGTCCAGGATCATCGTTCCGACATTTTCCCCGTTTTCGGACGCTTCCGTCCTTTCTTTCCGATGTTCCGGCGTGGAGGGCAGACCTCTTAAACATATTTCATTGAATTTCACCAGCGCATCCGCGGTGAGACGTTTCCGGAATGAAACCAATGCCGGAGCCGTGAACGGACATTTCGGCGTAAACCTCTGCAAACCGATAAAGTATTGATAGTACGGATTTTCTGCAATGGCTTTCACCAACGCCCGGTCACTCAATCTCATCCGCTTCTGAATGATCAACGCTCCGAGCGCCATGCGCACAGAGAATGCGGGACGCCCCGTGTGACCTGGAAAATTCTGCGAATAGGTCTCTTCGAGCTCATTCCACGCGATCCGGTCGCCGAGTCTGCACCATTCATTTTCAGATGAAAGCTCCATCCCGCAGCTTTGCTTGAAATCGTAAAAAGTCGTCTGATGAAAATGAATCTTTTTGTACACCGCAGCCTCCTTATATGCAGACAAAATCGGGAATGTCTCAATATTTCATTGCATATAATATACCCCATTCACAGATGATTTTCAAGTAATATAACCAAATAAACAGTTATTTAGCAGACACTATTTATTCAAGAGCCGAAACATCTTATCATGCCAGAATCGCTTTTCATCGCTGGATAAAGCTCGCTGAGGAAATACGAATTCCTGAATTAAGAACAATAACAAAAACGCTTCGGGATAAAATAGAGGGAATTATCAGTTTTTGGATTTTTCGGCATATCAGCAACGCCGGCAGAAGGATTCAACAATAAAATCAGATGGCCGATCAAACTGGCATATGGATTCCGGGACAGTGGATACTTCAAATTAAAAATCTATCAGTTACCCGAAATTTCGAATGTAAAAGAATTGCAGTTTATGGAAAAAGCCGTCGATGAGGCGCATATTTAAAATAAAAATGGCTCCGGCAGTAGGATTCGAACCTACGACCAAGTGGTTAACAGCCACCTACTCTACCGCTGAGCTATGCCGGAGCGTTGTATCAAGCATTATCGCCTGGTATGTCATTAATATACTGCACTTCCGGAAAAATGCAAATGCTTTTCCGCATTTTTTTGTTTTTTTTCGAAATCGGCACTTTGGATGCAACGCCAAAAGGCGGATGTCTCGATACTCTATGCCGTTTTCAAAGGCGACAAGTCGGAGAATAATTCAACTTCGGAAAGAATGAAGCGGGAAAAGCAGAAGCTGCCGCGGCGGCGGGACGAACTGTTTCAAGCATCCGTTCAACTCTTCAATGGAACATCGACCGTGTCATGCTTCTGTTTGAACTCACCCGTTGACTCCGTCTGCCGCCGGATTTGAGGCCGAAGGTC
>CABQMM010000276.1 GCA_902465215.1 uncultured Bacillota bacterium | reverse complement strand
GGTGATTGCAACCGGAAGAGTTTTCAGCGCGCTGCCCGAAAAAATTCATAACATCAAAGGGATGCGGCGGATTATCACCTCCAACGGTGCGCATATCACTGACGCGCAGAGCGGGGAATTCATCTATTCCAATTATGCATCGGCAGAAGCGATTGTCCGCGTGCATGAGATTTTAGCGCAGACGGAATATCCGATTGAAGTTTTTACGCTCGGCAGAGCCTATATCGATCGTCTGGTTTACGACGACCTTGCGGCAAACGGTTCGACCTATATGAGCCCGAAATATGTTCTCAAAACCCGAACACCCGTGGATGGAATTTATGATTTTCTTTTGGAGCATAAAGAAAAAATCGAAAACATTAACATTCATTTTGAGTTCTTCGATGCCAAGAAGCGGATGTGGGAACGCCTGCAAGAGCTTACAGGAATTACTGTGACATCCTCTTTTTCACATAATTTGGAAATCGGAGGACAGACGACGAGCAAAGCCACTGCGCTTGAGGAAATTTGCAGGCAGAACGGGATTTCGATGGAAAGCGTGATGGCATTCGGCGACAGCCCAAACGACATACGCATGATACAGGAGGCGGGAATCGGCGTTGCTATGGGAAATGGGGAGGAGGACGTAAAAACTGCGGCTGACATTGTAACGCTGACGAACGAAGAGGAAGGCGTTGCGTATGCGATAAGGACGCTGCTATTCGGAGAAAAGGGCGGAGTAAGACCGGCAAAATAAATGCGCTTAAAGGAAAATTCTCTCATAAATTATATAATGAGGGAATTTTTTGTTGACTTGAGTTGTAATATAATGTAAAATAAGTTAAAAAGAAGATAAAATAAATAAAAAAAGAGAGGGGATATGGAAATGAATAAAAAAGAAATCGGGGCGGCAGGGGAGCTGCTTGCGGAAGAGATGCTGGTGCGGCATGGCTATCGGATTCTGTGCAGAAACTATCGGTGTCCATACGGGGAAATTGATTTGATTGCCTGTGACAGGGAAAAGATTGCTTTCATAGAGGTGAAAACGCGGCTTTCCAAGGCGTTCGGAGACGGAAAAGAAGCGGTAAATCTGCAGAAACAAAACCGGATTAAGCGGGCTGCTGGCTATTTTCTCTCGCACACGAGGGCTTTTTACAGAGAAACGGATTTTCAGGTTGTGGAAATCCAGCTGACGCATATGACGGATTTAATTTTTTAAGTGGGGGGTGAAAACATGCTGACAATGACGAAAACTGCGGCGCTGCTGGGAATCGAAGGAATTCCTGTAACTGTAGAAGTGGATTCCGCAAGAGGGCTTCCGGCTTTTCACGTGATCGGACTGGGAGATACGGCGGTAAAAGAAGCTGCAGAGCGCGTAAAAAGCGCGATTTTAAACAGCGGCTTCGAATATCCGAAGGGAAAAGTTACTGTGAATCTTTCGCCTGCGTGGGTACGGAAAAAGGGCAGTCATTATGATTTGGCGATGGCGGTCGGCGTTTTGGCATCCGAAGGCTTGATTCAATGCGGCGGACTTGAGGAAAAGGCTTTCATCGGGGAGCTTGCTTTAAACGGAAAGGTTCTTCCGGTAAAAGGAATTCTGCCTATGCTGAAAGGCCTGATGGGAAGTGCAGAGGAAATTTATCTGGCAAAGGCAAACTGCAGGGAAGCGTGGCTTGCGGCGGATGAACGAATCAAAATCATTGCGGTGGAGGATTTGCAGCAGCTTGCGGCAATGCTGAGCGGTGAAGAGAAAAAGATATTTTTTACGGCAGAGGAGGAGGCGGAAAGCAGCCATGGATACGAGCTTGATTTTGCGGATGTCAAAGGGCACTGGGCGGCAAAAGAAGCAATTGTGATTGCCGCGGCAGGCGGACACGGTCTTTTAATGGTGGGCTCGCCCGGCACGGGAAAAAGCATGCTGGCAAAGCGTATCCCGGGGATACTGCCTCCGATGTCCAAGGAAGAGCAGCTGGAAACCTCGATGGTCTATTCCCTCGTCGGAAAACTGGATGAAAACACGCCGATTATCAGAAGGAGACCGTTTCGGCAGATAAATAAGCGCGCAACTGCGGCGGCAATTTTAGGCGGCGGACATCAGCCCCTGCCCGGAGAAATTTCGTTTGCCCATAACGGAATTCTTTTTATGGATGAATTTCTGGAATTTTCGAGGGAGCAGATTGAGCTTCTGCGGCTTCCGATGGAAGAAGGGCAGGTGCGGCTGATTCGGAGAGGAAATGCGTTCGTTTTCCCTGCGAAATTTACACTTGCGGCGGCCACAAATCCCTGCCGCTGCGGTTATTTAGGCGATGCGGAAAAGACCTGTATCTGTACACAGAGTGAGATTGACCGCTATCGGGGCAGGCTTTCGGGTCCGATTGCAGAGCGCATCGATTTATGCATTGAAATCAGCAGGGTCGATTACAGAGCCTTGACGGGGAGCCCGTCGGCTTCAACGGAAGAAATGCGGCAGAAGGTCGCGGCGGCAAGAGAGCTTCAGCGAAAACGCTTTGCGGGGAGAAAAATCCGCTTGAACAGCGAGATGGAGGAAGGCGATTTACGGGATTTTTGCGCATTAGACAGAAAAGGAATCGACTTCATGAAAAAAGTCTATGAAAAACAGCATCTGAGCCCCAGAAGGTATCATAAAATACTGAGGATTGCCCGTACGGCTGCCGATGTAAGGGGAAGCGAGAAAGTAGAGATGTCACATCTGGCGGCGGCGCTTGGATATACAGCTTTTTTTAATGAAGCGGATAAGGAATAATTATGGAAGAAAGAAATAATATAAATATAGTTAAAAAAGAAGACAAACACTATCCGAAGC
>CABQMM010000275.1 GCA_902465215.1 uncultured Bacillota bacterium | reverse complement strand
GCAAGCTTTTTTGTTGTAAAAATTTTGTTCCGTCCTTATTTCACTACAATGTTAATCAGTTTATTCGGTACCGCTACTACCTTTACTACTGTTTTTCCGTCTAACAAAGCCTGGACTTTCTCATTGTCCATAGCTACCTTTTCTAATGATTCTTTGTCAAGGTTATTGGCAGCGCTGATTTTCTCTTTCACTTTGCCGTTAATCTGCACGACAATTTCCACTTCGTCTTTGACTAAAGCGGCTTCATCGAATTCCGGCCATGACATCGTGACAACGGACTCTTGTTCGCCGATTTCCTGCCACATTTCTTCGCAGATATGCGGTGTAAACGGTGAAAGAATCAAAATGAGGTCTCTTACAGCTTTCGCATAGAGTCCGACATTGATTTCCGTGCCTTCCTTGTACTTATACATTTCATTTACCAGTTCCATGATGGAGCTGATTGCGGTATTGAAGCTGAATCTGCCTCCGACATCCTCGCTTACCTTCTTGATTGCAGCGTTAAGCATGTAATTCAAGGATTTATCTGCTGCTGTCTTTACTTCAAAAGCATTCGGAATGTCCTTATATTTTTCTGTGAAGTCGTGAACCAGTCTCCATACTCTGCCGAGGAAACGATAGCTTCCCTCTACACCTGCATCCGACCAGTCGAGTTCCTTTTCCGGCGGAGCTGCAAACAGGATGAACAGTCTTGCAGTATCCGCGCCGTATTTCTTGATGATTTCTTCCGGGCTGACAACATTTCCGAGAGATTTACTCATCTTCTTGCCGTCCTTATTTACCATTCCCTGTGTAAGCAGGTTTTTAAACGGCTCTTCACAGTCAACCAAACCGAGGTCATGAAGCGCCATCTGGAAGAAACGCGAGTACATCAAGTGCAGGATTGCATGTTCCACGCCGCCGATATACTGGTCAACATTCATCCAGTAGTTGACTTTCTTCGGGTCGAACGGTGCATCCGCATTCTTCGGGTCGCAGTATCTGAGGAAATACCATGAGGAATCAAGGAAAGTATCCATCGTGTCCACTTCTCTTGCTGCTTTCCTGCCGCATCTTGGGCAAGTGCAGTCTTTGAAGGTTTTAGATGTAGCGATTGGCGACTCGCCTTTTCCCGTAAATTCCACATCGGTCGGAAGCAGTACCGGAAGATTTTCTTCTTTTTCCGGAACCCATCCGCACTCTTCACAGTAAATCATAGGAATCGGGCAGCCCCAGTATCTCTGGCGCGAAATCAGCCAGTCTCTGAGCTTGTAATTCACCTTTCTCTGTCCGAGACCTTCTTTTTCTGCCTTATCGATCATATATGGAATCGCATCGGCAGACTTCATTCCCGTAATTTCTCCGGAATTAATCATAATGCCGGAAGCCGCACACGCCTGTGTAAGATTGTTTACATCCACTTCAGGATCCTGCGGGTCAACAACAGGAATAATATCTATACCAAATTTCGTCGCAAAATCAAAGTCTCTCTGGTCATGCGCAGGTACGCCCATTACGGCTCCTGTACCATATCCCATCAAAACATAGTCTGCGATGTAAATAGGCATTTCTTTGTGAGTAAACGGATTGATTGCATATTTGCCGATGAACACACCCGTCTTTTCGTTGGAAGTGGAGGTTCTTTCAATCTCGTTCATATGTTTTACTTTATCAATATATTCCAGAACCGGCTGTTCGTATTCCGTGCCCTTTACATTTTCGAGGACAGTCGGATATTCCGGTGCCAGAACCATGAAAGTTGTACCGTAAATTGTGTCAACTCTGGTTGTGAAAACCGTCAGCTTTTCATCGGAATCCTTCATTTCAAAGTCAACTTCGCATCCATAGGAACGGCCAATCCAGTTTTTCTGCATAACTCTTACCTTGTTCGGCCATCCATCAAGCTTGCCGTTATCAAGGTTTTCAAGGAGTCTGTCTGCATAGTCGGTAATCTTAAGGTACCACTGCGACAGGTTTTTCTTCGTTACCGGCGTCTTGCATCTTTCGCATACGCCTTCGACAACCTGCTCGTTTGCAAGTACGGTCTGGCAGCTTGGGCACCAGTTTACCGGATTTTCTTTTTTATATGCCAGTCCTTTTTTGTAGAACTGGATAAAAATCCACTGCATCCATTTATAGTAGTCTTCGTGGCAGGTTGCAACTTCTCTGTCCCAGTCATAGGAAAGCCCGAGTTCCTTCAGCTGCTCTTCCATTTCATGGATATTGTCCCATGTCCACTTGCTCGGATGTGTGCCATGCTTAATCGCAGCATTTTCGGCAGGCAGTCCGAACGAGTCGAATCCCATCGGATGAAGGACATTGTAGCCGTCCATCTTCTTGAATCTTGCTACTACATCGCCGATGGAGTAGTTTCTTACATGTCCCATATGCAGTTTTCCTGACGGATAAGGGAACATTTCCAAAACATAATATTTTTCTTTGCTTTCGTCTTCTGTCGTCTTGAAAAGCTGGTTTTCCTCCCAATAGTTCTGCCATTTCTTTTCAATTTTCGTAAAATCGTATCTTTCGTTCATTTCTTTTTTTTAATCCTCCACTTCGATGAACTCGCAGTCTCCCCATATTTTTTCAATACTGTATTTTTCTCTCATTTCCTTAGTGAACAGGTTGACGATAATGTCGCCGAAGTCCATCAAAATCCAGCCGGAGCTTTGTTTTCCTTCCACGGATTTTACAAGCAGTCCTTCCTTGGCAAAAGCCTCTTCCACTTCATCCACGAGGGTATGAATCTGTCGTTCGGATGTACCGGAGCAGATTACAAAATAGTCTGCAAAGGAAGCTTTTTCCTGAATATCGATAATCACAATATCCTGCGCT
>CABQMM010000274.1 GCA_902465215.1 uncultured Bacillota bacterium | reverse complement strand
TTGTTTTTCTTCGGCGGATCTTCTTCTTCGACTTCGGGCGGAATCAAATGCGTTCGCGTTCTGGTCTGTCTGAAGCTGGTTCGCAGAAGCGTTTCCCTTCGTCTGCATCCGAATCGGATTGCGCCGATTACGCTCAATGACAACGAAGTTTCATCGGAGGTTGTTATCAATATTACGAATTTTGTTTTTACTTATATTGCGGTAATTTTTGCGGGGACGCTGCTTCTGTCGCTGGATAATCTCGACTTTATCACCACCTTTTCGGCGGCGGCAACCTGCGTGGGCAATATCGGCCCGGGATTCAATCTCATCGGGCCTGCTTTCAATTTTTCCGTGCTTTCAGATTTTTCAACGGTCGTATGTTCGTTCCTCATGCTTGCGGGAAGACTGGAGCTGATTACCGTTCTGGCTTTATTCTCAAAGTATTATTGGAATTCAAACAAAGCAAAATAGAAAGCTACAAAAAGCAGATAATATGCGTAATATAGAAAGAAATATAGAGGTTTCAATAGAAGATGAATTTTAATTTTCGCGTTCTGATAAAAATACTCGGCGTTCTGGCTCTCATTGAGGGTCTTTTTCTGTTGCCGTGTGCAGCCGTGGGAATTGAATTCAAGGAATGGGCTCCTGCCGGCGCTCTGTTTCAGGTGGGAATTTTCAGCGTCTGCGTCGGTTTTGTTATTTTGACGCAGTACCATTTCGATAAGATCAAGCTGCATTCACACGAAGGCTACCTTATCGCCTGTCTGAGCTGGCTTTTCTGCTCACTGATTGGCGCTCTGCCGTTCTATTTTTCAGGACAGGGTTATTCCATGATGCAATGCTTTTTTGAATCGGTAGCGGGATTTACGACGACCGGCTGCTCGGTTTTTGATTTGGCACTTATGCCGAAATCCCTTCTTTTATGGAAATCGGTTTCCAACTGGCTGGGCGGAATGGGAATCCTCGTACTTTTGGTTTCCATCTTCCCTGCGCTCGGAATCAGCGGACAGGTTATTGCTTCTGCAGAAGCAACCGGACCGACGCTTGAAAAGATCGGTGGAAGATTCTCCGATACGGGCCGCGTGCTGTATTTAACCTATTTCTTCTTTTCCTTTATGGAATTTGTGCTCCTTGCTTTAGGACCGCTGAGCATTTTCGATGCATTGATTAACACTTTCAGCAGCATAAGCACTGCAGGACTTTTGATTACGCCTGCCAACGCTGCTGCTTTTGATACGGTTTATGTACGAGGAGTCATTATGGTGTTTACGCTGTTTTCCTCACTGAACTATACGCTGTTTTACTTCATGCTGCGTGGAGACTTCAAAACGGTTCTGCGCAATGTCGAAACAAGGGTGTTTGGTTTTACCATCATCGGTGCCACCCTTGCGATTGCTGTTTCACTGAAAATCAGCGGGACTTATGCTTCGCTCTGGCAGGCAATCAAGGACGCGCTTTGTCAGGTGGTTGCTTTTATTTCGACTTCCGGCTATTTCGTCTGCGACTATACGCACTGGCCGACCTTCGCGATAATTGTGCTTTTCAGCCTTTTGTTCGTGGGCGGCTGCTGTATGTCGACCTCCGGCTCACTGAAAATCATGCGTGTTATTGTTTTCCTGAAACTGATTAAGCGCGGAATCTTTCGACAGATTCATCCGCGTGCGGTTAAAGCCGTGGTCATCGACGACAGAGCGATTCCTGCAGACAAAGTTTCCGCAATCACGACGCATATCCTGCTGTTCTTCGCCATTTTCTTCTTTTCATCTCTGGTACTGGCGCTGAACAACTTCGACCTTGAGACGACGATTTCGACCTCCATCGGGCTGTTTTCCAACACGGGCATGGCGCTCGGAAAAGCAGGCGCGAGCGGCTATTTCGGGATGTTCAACAGTTTCTCACAGTTTTATATGTGCTTTATGATGATTGCCGGAAGACTTGAAATTTACGCAGTTCTGCTACTTTTCTCGAAGTCCTTCTGGAAAATCGACAGTGTAAATTCTATATAATTGAATGCATAAAAATAGACAGGTTTTGCAGGGTTCATGCATAAATCTGTCCTTTTTTTATATGCTAAGAATGTTCGATTATTTTTTTGAGTGGAAAGGATGAGGGCTATGCTCGTAAAAGATTTGATGACAAGCGCGGTTTCGGTTGTGCGCCCGGAGGAGCCTGTCGAAAATGCGGTAAGAATCATGCGTGGAGAAAATGTCGGGATTGTTCCCGTCTGTGATGTACAAAATCATGTTCTCGGCGTGATAACCGACCGTGATATTCTGATTCGCGGTCATGCCGCCTCTGTCGCTTTTTCTGCCCTGTCGGTTCAGGATTTAATGAGTCCTCAGGTATGCTGCGCGGATGCGAAGGACGATGTTCATAATGCCGCCATGCTGATGACCCTGCATGGAGTCCGCCGTCTTCCTGTCGTCGAAAACGAGAAGCTTGTCGGAATGCTCTCGCTCAAAGATCTCGCCAAAAAGCGCATTTTTATAGCCGAAATCGGCCATATCATCTTCGAGGTGTCGAATCGGAAATAGGATGCTACTGAAATAGAGCTTGCCTAAACAAGCTCGCTCTTTCTTAGTCCAGCAACATCCCTGCTTCATAGGAGCATTTTAAATAATCCGGATTGCTATAATATACACTTGAATTATAATCTGCAATTTCTTCACTAATAAACGAATTATACACCTTTTTGATTGCTTCTGTCACACTTCCGTATAATTGCATAACATCCATAATCAAAGTCTGATAAACACGCCCTATAGCAGTAACCGTCGGAACTTCATATCTGCAAGCTGTAATATTATCAAAAGTTCCTCTTGATATTTCATATTCTTCAATCCATT
>CABQMM010000273.1 GCA_902465215.1 uncultured Bacillota bacterium | reverse complement strand
CATTTGGAGAACTGTGTTCACTCGCATTTTGAATATTCCCTCGTAAGACAATTGCTCTCATCGTATCCATTGCCCCAATCAGGTTTGTTTTCCCCGCTGCATTGGGACCGTATATAACAGCAGAACAAAGTCCCTTTATTTCCTTGAGTTTGCCTTCTTTTTGAACAATTTGTTCTGTTTGTACGCTGTAGTCCAAGCCCGTTTGCTTTGGAGCTGGCTGCATTGAGAATGTTGTCGTATCCTTAAACGACCGATAGTTTTTTGTTTTAAATTCCAGAAGCATCGAACATTCTCCTTCATAACATTTTGCAAAGGTGTACTGTATATTATACTCCTATGCTATTTTTAGTCAACAATTATCTATGCTATTTTGCAATTTTTTCGCAAAACAATATTGCAAATTGCTTCTTATGGTATTCTTTCCGAGATGCGCACAAATATACCCTTCGCGCTTGCACCTCCTGATGCAGCCTTCAAACATTCTAATCTGTATTTTCAGGGTTATATGCCTTCTTTTTCAAGATAAGCTGGAATGCGCATATACTTCCAGTGTACGGACAAGCTTTCGATGCCCTCAGTAGTTCCAGCATAAGGTGTAACGTCTTCCTCGATTTTTTGCTGAACGGTTTCCTCCTGCTATAAACCTTTTCGCACTTTAGTCCGTTATCAACTTCTTCAATATATTCAGTTTCTCGCTTTTTCTTTGTACTCGGATAATTTCGCTCGGAATTATGATTTTCTCTAAGAGATTTCCGGGATACGCAGCTTTATCGTCCAAATGATCCTGGATGTTGTGTAATTGCGTTGAAACGTCATTTCCCCGTTTCCTATGGAAAAATCGTATCCTTTTGCTTCATCCGAATAAAAAGTACTACACCCAGACTTCCGACCAGGAGGACCTCATTTCCATCGGAACCATCGGGCTGATCAAGGGCATCTCCACGTTTGATGCCAGTAAAGGCGCCCGCCTTGCAACCTACGCTGCCAGATGTGTAGAAAATGAAATCCTGATGCATTTCCGGTCGCAGAAGAAGACTGCTTCAGACGTTTCGCTCTCGGAGTGCATCGAAACCGGCAAGGACGGCACGTCGCTTTCTCTGATGGACGTGATCGACTCAGAGGAGGATCTTTTTGAGGACCTGAGTACACGGGAAATGCATGGAAAGCTGCATGAAATCATGGACCAGGTGCTATCCTCGCGCGAAAAAGAAATTCTCTCGCTGCGCTATGGGCTGTCAAATCGTCCGCCGCAGACGCAGCGCGAAATTGCCGCCCGCTGTGGCATCAGCCGGAGCTATGTATCGCGCATTGAAAAGAAGGCGCTTAAAAAGCTCGAAGAGGCGCTCTCCCCGTTCCGCCCGGACGGCTGATGCGCCATCAGACAAAAATCCTCTGCATGCGCTCGTCATGCAGAGGATTCTTTTAAATTTTCCGAACCGTCGCCCGCCGCGGTTGTCTGGCGGATGGGCTTGCCTGTGATGTGAAAGCCCGCTTTTTCATAGCACCGGACAGCTCTGGCATTCCACGTTCTGACCTCCAGATAGAGCGGCTTCCCCGGAAACAGCCTGCCGGACAGATCACATGCCGCTTTCGTCATCTGCTGCCCATATCCCCTGCCGCATGCATCCGGGCGCACGCCAATGCCAAAGAAGACCTCGGTTGGCTCTTCATACAGATTGATAAAGCCAACAAGCGTGTCATGATCAAAGAACGAATAGAAATTGTTTTTGGGGTTGGCAAAGCCCACGCCCTGCTTTTTCTGCTCGGCGTATGGCGTGGTGTTATAAATCGCGTACTGCCCCGCATACTGCCACGCGGTGATGATTTCTTTTTCTTCCTCCGTCGTCTTGTGATAGGTCAGCATCTGCTCCTCCTGTGCCTGTTCCGTTTGTCCTGCGATGCTGCAATTTGTCAATGCCCCTTGTGCTTTTCGAGCTTTTTTCGCTGCTTCTGCTCGAAACGGCGCTGCTGCTCCGCTTCCTGCTGGGCGCGGCTTTGCTGCTTACGCTCGGTTTTCAGCTGCTCGCGCTGCGCGGCAAGCGCCTGCATGGATTTTGTGCCGACCCCTGCGCCGCTCAGCTGCTTTTGCACCTGCCTCTGGCGGCGTTTGGGATTGCTGCATTGCACATGCTGCCTGGCAGAAAGCGCCGGGCTGAAATGCAGCTCGTAAAAATGGCGCAGCACGTATGCATGCACCGCATAGTCCTTCGGTTCCGCGCCAAAGGTGATTTTGCACACAGACAGCGTGCCGTTTTGCGTCCGCTCGAAAACGCCGACCCAGAACGGGTCTTCAAAGTATACCGTGAGCTTCAGTTCCTCCATGTCCAGTCCTCCTGCTTGTGTCAGTTGACAAGGAATGGACAACCAGGACTGGCAGGTTACTTACCCCGCAGAAGCGGGACGGCCGGGCTACCTACCGGCTCTGGCATGCATTATCGCATGCGTTGCGTTTTTATCCTTGCATATTTGATTCTACTGCGGTTTCTTTTTGCGTTTGGAAACCGGTGTGACGCGGTCGATCACTTCCAGAACCTGCCGCGTGAGCGCGTGGTTTTCAATGTCCAACGCCAGATGCACCTTTGCGCCCTCATAGGGATAGACGTCCGGCGCTCCCTGCATGAGCTCCAGCAGCTCCGGGAGCTTTTTAACCATCGGCGTATTGTCGCAGACCATGATTGCCGGCTTGTTGTTGATGTAGATCAGATATTCGCCGAACATCTTTTTGTAGTCGATGCCGGAGATTCCCTCCAATTGTTCCAGCACGAAGTCCAGATATTCCCGACTGCTTGCCATGCGCCGCCTCCTTTCTGCGTTTTCCGGCTGTATCAGCCTGCAGCCGTTTTAAA
>CABQMM010000272.1 GCA_902465215.1 uncultured Bacillota bacterium | reverse complement strand
GGAATGGCCGGCGCCGCGATTCTCGCGGCGCGGTCGGCGCTGCGCGCCGGCTCCGGACTCGTCCGGACGGCCATTCCTGCGGAACTATTTCCCATCGTTCAGGTCGGCGTTCCGGAAGCCACCTGCATGAGACGAAACCTTCCAATACAGAACCTCGCAGCTTACGATGCGGTTTGCGTAGGTCCGGGACTGGGGGAAGAGGAAGAAAGCATCGACTTCGTGAAAGAAATTTTGCAGGCATATGAAAAGACTTTGATTGTGGACGCCGACGGCCTCAACATCATCGCGCACCAAAATCTGTTTCCGCTCCTGCACAGACGAGCGGAGCTTTACCCGGAGCGCACAATCCTGACGCCGCACATGGGAGAAGCGCGTCGGCTGCTTGCGGCGTCCGGCATCGGAAACTCTGGCACGGATGCTGCGCACCCATTATCGCCGACGCCGCGCGCTGAAAGTCAAATCGAAGGCACAGCAGACATTGGAAACGGCATCGCTCGCATTGATGAGCCCCGTGCCGGTGCGGCCTTGCTTACGGCGTCCGAACCCGATGCTTTCAATTTTAGCGCCTCAGCTTCCGCTTCGGCGCGGGAGCGCATCGCAGATGCGCTCGTTCAGAAAACCCGGGCAGTCATTGTGCTGAAAGGGGCAGGCACTATAGTAGCCGCAGAGGGAAGGCAGACATATACTAATACTACAGGGAATCCCGGCATGGCCACCGGAGGCTCAGGAGATGTCCTTTCCGGAATCATCACGAGCCTGGCAGGACAGAGCAGCCAGCTTGGCACAGGCCTTGCGCCTGAAATGCCAATCGGGCAGACCAATCAAACAAGGAATGCGACGCAAGCATTGGAACTTGACACGGAGCCTGCGCCCGACCAAACCGCGGCACTCGGCACTGAGGTGTCCGCGATTCAAGACGCAAAGCCTTCGCGAATAGGGGCTTTTGATGCGGCTTTGGCAGGCGTGTATATCCACGGACTGGCAGGTGATCTGGCGGCGCGCGAACTCGGCGAATATGGGGTGACTGCGGGAGACCTGGCGCTGTATACAGCGTATGCAATAAAAAATATTTTGAACGCGAAGTAAAAACACAAAAGAAGATAAGGGTATCCAAAATTAGTTGCGGCAGTGAAAAGGTAAAAGCGTGCGGGTGACGCAGATGTCGGCAAAACGCGCGCACTATGAGTGCAACGCCAGAAAGATCCAAGACTTGCGCGAGTGAAATGTATATTTACATTCCAAACTGCGATTTTCAGGGGTGGTTTCATGTAAAAAATTACAGATATTGGAGGTGTGGCGCGGTCGGAATAAAATGGAGAAAAATTACAGACGCGAGACTGTTGAAATTTCAACCTTCAAAAAAATATAAATTTTTGATACGGCTTGAATTTCGTGTGAAACATCCGTGAAACGTTCAAAAATACACGAATTGTAGGTCATTTTTCAGCGATTGGCGTGTAAATATACATTTTTACAGAAATTGGAAGTGCTCAGGTCTCTGAGAATCCAGAAACTGGAAGAGCTCCGAGCGGTCAACTTGCGACGAATAGAAAACTGGAAGCGCGCTCAAGCCACCGCGCCCCGCCCCAGAGCACCCAGCGCCCGCATCCCACAACTAATTTTGGATACCCGGATTTTGAGAAGTAGGTGAAAGCCTATGAGGAGGTTTTCGCAAGGCGCAGGGCGCGCAAGCGAAAACTTCGTGAAAAGGAGTGTTGGACTTTGATAGTAAAAAAAGGGGATCTTTATTTTGCTGACTTAAGTCCGGTGGTAGGCTCAGAACAAGGGGGAGTAAGACCTGTACTGGTGGTACAGAACGATGTAGGAAACAAATACAGCCCGACAATCATCGTGGCGGCTGTTACTTCGCAGACAGGAAAATCCAAATTACCGACCCATGTAGAGCTTGCAGCCACACAGGGCGGACTCAGCAAGAACTCGGTGGTTTTGCTTGAACAGCTTAGAACCATCGACAAACAAAGGCTGAAAGAACGAATTGGCTCGCTCAGCGATGCACAAATTCCTTCGGTTGACGAGGCGTTAAGCGTGAGCTTGGGAATCGCAAATTTAACCGAAAATCATTAAGTGCAAGTTAGGCATTGCCAATTTGACAGAAAACAATTAAAATAGTTATGTCAGTTATTTTTGAGCAGCGCAGCGCGGGGCGCGCCGTTTGGCACGGAGCTTGCGGTCCCAAAGCCGCAAGGCATAAGACCGGTCGCCCGAACCTGAGCGCCCAAACCCAAGCGGCGAACTCAGGCGTCGGAGCACAGGCTTCGACCACGGGCGCACCAAGGCCGCCGCGCCGTCTGCTCGAAATTAAAATATATTTACCATACATACCGGGAGGAAAAAAATGAATTTTAAGAAGTACGAGGACATTGCGTCCCGGATTCGAATCGACATTGTGAAGGCAGTACATAAAGCAGGCTCGGGCCATCCGGGCGGCTCGCTTTCGGCAGCGGACATCGTGACCGCTTTATACTTTAAAGTGATGAACATCGACCCGAAAAATCCTAAGATGGAAGGCAGAGACAAATTCATTTTGTCCAAAGGGCATGCAGGTCCGGTGCAGTATGCGGCACTGGCGGAAAGAGGCTACTACGATGTTGAGGATATGATGAGTCTGCGTAAGCTCGGCAGCCCGTTTCAGGGCCACCCGAACAGAGACAAAGTTCCGGGAATCGAGATGTCCACAGGATCGCTCGGTCAGGGCTTTGCGGTTTCCGTGGGAATGGCGATGGCAGGCAAAATGGACGAAAAAGCCGGCAAAAAATCGGGCAGAGTGTATGTGCTCCTCGGAGACGGCGAGCTTCAGGAAGGCCTCGTGTGGGAAGCTGCAATGGCGGCGGCTCACTATA
>CABQMM010000271.1 GCA_902465215.1 uncultured Bacillota bacterium | reverse complement strand
GGCTGAAGTAATGCGTTTGCGTAAAGGAGAGAATCCTCTGCGCATGAATGGATAAGTCAGAAGACCTACAAACCCCGAAACGATGAATTGGCAGCATGGCGATAGCTTCCTATCCGCATACCTTTTGATTCCGCTTCGGAGCCAAGAGAAACAAGACACAAAGGCGATGGTTAAGACAATCATCGTTTTTTTAATACATAAAATTCTTTTCATCCTTACCGGGCGGTGCCAACAGGTGACGCCGCCCGCCGGAACAAAAGACAGCATAGATACAAGAGAGGGAAGTAAGTGAATCAACGAGAAATAAAACAGAGCATAAAGGACAATCCGAACCTGACAGCAACAGAGAAAATCCAAAAGTTGAATGAGGTTCGAGCACCATATAAAGAAATGACAGACGAAGAACTCCTGCAGCTTGTCAGAGACTTCACTGAGGAAAACGGCAGAGAACCCATGCAGGCAGATGTACTGTATGACAGGGAACTGAAAGCACGCTTCGGACCGTGGAACCGTATGCTGGAGCGTGTGGGCACAAGACCTGTGGCACAGTCATATATAGACAAGAAACGCCGAAGAAAAGAAAAACGCGAGCGGCATAAGGAATACCGCAGGCAGATGCGCGAGCAGCAGACGGCGGAAGCGGCACAAGGAGAAACAGCGGCGGCAGATGACGCCAAGGAAACCTGTTCACTACACACAAAATAGTGTTTACATAGATTATCGCAGGGGAGCGCAAGGCAGTCGTGCCGAGCTATC
Organism: uncultured Bacillota bacterium; assembly: GCA_902465215.1. GTDB lineage: Bacteria > Bacillota > Clostridia > Peptostreptococcales > Anaerovoracaceae > CAG-238. The sequence continues at coordinate 2,134 of CABQMM010000271.1, read as the reverse complement.
CTGAAGCGAAATACAAAGAAAGGACAAAAGAAAAAGAATGAGACAAACAAAGAATAAGAATCTTAAAAAACAAATTCTAACCCTGATGCTTGCCTTTGTCATGGTATTGACCGGCATGGGCATCGGCAGCTGGGGCGTGGATGAGGCTTGGGCGGATAATGAAATTCCTGAGATCACTGTCACGGGCGGAGAGCTGAAAGGAACAATGAAATTTCCAAACGATCTTATATATGTTATTGAAGTCGAAAAGGGGAGCGTAGCAAGGGGGGAAAAGCTTACCGTTGCCAGTGCAAATCTTTTTGATACTAGTAAGAATGTTGTCAAGATCGATAATAACACTATAATCGAGAATATAGAATTTGATACAAATAAGCTGAGCTTTTCGGTGTCCCAAACAGGTACGGTACTGCCATTGTCTGTACTATGTGATTGGATGTGGTTGGATGATGACTCTGACCCCCAATTTGAAGAATGGAAAGGCAGACGATACTATTTTTTAAGTTGCAGTGCGACAAGTGGCTTATATATTGAGTTAATGATATATGAGGCTGGGCTCGAAAGTGCTGACAAATCAAAGTTAAAAGGGTATCTAGATAATGTTCCAACAAGCGGATATTATGGCATTGATGAAATCGGTTCGGATTGTTGGAATGGAAAAGAATATAATAAAGATGGTTTTTGGAAAAAAATGCAGGATATTGTCATGTCTGCAAGAGAAGTTTATAACGATCAAACTGCAACACAGGAAGAGGTTAACAAGGCAGCTGCAACTTTAGACCAAAATAACCCTAACAGCGAACTGTCGAAAGCCATCGCAAACCTCATCCCGAAAACTCAGCTCAATGCGACTTACCTCTATGAAACAGTCAAGTCTCGCGGAAACTATTCGGAAGGGTTTTTAGAGGACTGTACGGATGTGAGCGCAGCAGCCTACCGCGAGATTGCCGAAAAAGCAAAGGCATATCTGAACTCCCTATTTGATAAGAAATTAGTTTCTGCTGAGAATCCAAACGGAGCGACCGCAGAGAATATCGCAGCAAATCAAACTAAGGCAGATGGCTATGCAGAAGAACTGAAAAACTTCCGTTTTCTGTCCAAAGAAGCGGTTTCGAATGCCACATGGAATTTGAAAACCATCAATGCGCTTGCCAAACAGTACGATATGACGGAAAACAATGGCAAGTATACAGAGGAAAGCTGGAATACCTTCGTGGCTGCCCGTAAAGCGGCAACCGAGTATGCACAGCAGCACCCGATTTCCAATAGCATGAAGTCTGCAGAAGCACAGGAATATGCAAAACTTGCAAGAGCTTTCCAATCGGCGGCTTACGGCTTAACTTCAAAAAAAGAAACGGTTACCGTTACTTTCAGCTATACCGACGATTACCATCTTAGAGAAGCGGATAGGAAAGAATCCGTAGGCTTGAGATCATTTATGACTGACCCGGAAGGCAACCAAGCGAAGAAGCAGACAGTGGAACTTACCTCAGGTGCAACGCTTGCGGAGCTTTGGAATCAAACAGGCTATATGACGAGAAATAGCTTTCTTGGAAACTACAGCTACAGTATATGGCGCACATTGGTTAACGGCAGGATGTTGGACGGCTATACACCGGGTGTGCAGCAATATTTTGCAGATACCAACTATGTCCTCAAAGACGGCGACGAAATCCAGCTTGTTCATATGGACTGGCCGACCTTTGCCTATAACTACATCTATCGCGATGATGTAAAATGGGATAAGATGGCGGATATCCTCGGAATCCTTCGCTTTGCGGAGAGTGAAAAAGGAAGTCAAAATGCAGCAGCGGGCGAAGACATCAATTTGACGCTTGAGCGTACTTCGGCGCATCCTTGGAGCTATACAGGCTCATACAGCGCATATGAAGGCGCAACCCTTGCAGTATACGGCCCGATGAATGACGACGGAACTTATCCGCAGACGCCGATTCTTTCCGAGAAAACCTCGGATGCGGACGGTAAAGTAAGCATAAAGTTATACAAGCCGGGCAAATACCTTGTGACCGCTTATGACGCAAGAGAAAACGATGAAGATGCGAGTCTCTTCTATTCGGGAACGGTTGCAGCACCGTACATGGAGCTTACGGTTGCGGACGCAGGCGATACGAACAAA
>CABQMM010000270.1 GCA_902465215.1 uncultured Bacillota bacterium | reverse complement strand
ATTTTTACATTTTCACTATTTTAAAGAAGAATTTTTATCACCCCACCCTGTTTTTTTAGCATTTAACACCTTTTCGAGAATTCCGGCAAGGAACAAAATATTTATTTTGTCCCTTTTTGTTTTTTGTGAGATTTTTAAGAAATCAATTTCATTTTACTTAAATGAAGTAATTGGCTTGCCTCGCTGCTTATCAGGTAGCATCGGGTGTTTCTATACTGCTGTGTCCCAGCATGGCTGCCAATCCGATTAAATCATGATTTATCTTGTAATATATTTTCGCAAAAAGATGCCACAGGTTATGCGGAAAAACTTTTCCTTTTTCAATTCCCGCCGCCTCAGCTAATTTCTTCATTTCTGTCCATATCCATTTTCTTGAGATACTTTTTCCCCTCTCAGACAGAAAGATTTCTCCATATTTGATTCTTTGCGACTGTGCGAATTTCAGTAGCTTCTTGCATAACTTATGAGGAAGTAGTATAATCCGGTTTTTGCCTTTTAAAGAGATTTCCGCACGCCCGGTCCTCACGGCTTCTACCGTGATATATCTTATTTCTGACACTCGAATGTCCGTTCCGCAAATCGTTTCAATAATCAAACGAATGTCTGCCTTCCCGGATTTCTCTGCCGTCATCAGAAGTTTTTCATATTCAGCGCGACTTAATTCACGGCTGCTGCTTCGGAACATCTGCTTCTGTATCTGCAAAGTTTTTACTTTATATTTTTGTAAACCTATGCTTTTTAAAAAATGATTGACTGCACAGATTTTCGCATTCACGGTTGTCGTCTTATATCCGCTGGCGGCAATGTCCTTTTTCCATTGTGTAACCAATGATTTTGTTAAGTTTTCACACGTTCGGCTTTTCGTTTTAACCTCCACCCACCCTAAAAAGGACGCGGCTTCCCGTAAATAATTTTCTATAGTTCCTTTGCTTTTTTCTTCTTCTTTTAACTCTTTTTCAAACGCTTCCATCGCACGCTGAAAATCATCTTTTCTCTTCATTTTTTCCTGCTGCTTTCTTTTAGAAAAAACAGCCTATCGGTGCTTTTCACTGATAGGCTGCTCTTTTATTCTTTATTTATGCGCAATTAGACATAGTTTGCCGGATTTACATTTGCTCCGTTTACGAATACTTCAAAGTGGCAATGCGGTCCGGTACTTCTTCCCGTGCTTCCTACAGCAGCAATCGTCTGGCCTTTATATACCTGCTGGCCGGCGCTTACATAAAGTGCGCTGCAGTGTCCGTACAGTGTCTTGATGTTTCCGCCGTGGTCAATCATGATTCGCAGACCATATGCTCCGGACCATCCTGCCGAAATAACGGTACCGCCATCTGCTGCGTGGATTGGGGTTCCTGTCGAAGCCGCATAGTCAAGACCATAATGCATTCTGCCCCATCTCGGACCGTAACCTCTGTATACGGCTACAGCTACCGGACGCTGAAGCTGTCCGGTTCCCTTCTTAGGTGGAACTTTCTTCGTTCCCTTGATAACGATTTTGCTTACCGGCTTCTTGATGATTTCTTTGTTTAAATCTTTTCTCGATACGGTCTTGCCGTTTTCCTTCACAAGTCTTGCCGTAATCTTCGCCTTACCGTTGGAGCCTGCGCGCTGCACAATCTGTTCTCCCTCATAGTAACTGCTTGATTTCTGGTATTCCGTCTTATATTTTACTTTTTCCGCAAATGTTGCAACTTCTACAGTTCTTACCGTCAGAAGAGGAACTTCCTCCTGCGTTACAAACTTATCGCCGATATGAAGGACCGTGTTTTCACTGATATTCGGGTTCATTTTTTTCAGCTCTTTAAATGTAACTCCAAGTTTTTCACAAATTCCGTACAGCGTGTCTCCAGACTTTACTTCATATGTTGACTCCTGCTGTCTGCCACTCTTAATTTTCTTAATTGCAGCATTTTTACTGCTGATTCCTGCAAGCGTCGTATCATACGGCTGAATCGTTACATCTTCTTTAAAGCCGACTTCCTCATATTTTTTTCCGGAGCCTGTCTTAGCATAGATGTCCTTAATCGACTGCAGGACTTCCTCTGCAATTTTCTGGCTCTCCACGGTTGCAATTCGTTCGCCGTCAACGACAATTGCATATGCCTGCGCCTGAATATCACCCATATAGGTGAAACGCTTCAGAACCGTATCGGCATCATCAATCTCTTTTCCTATGGAAATCACAGGTCTGAAAGTAATATCCGTATCTGCGTCAATGGAAATATTCGAGCCATATTCATGCGAAAGCTCTTCGCTAATCAAATCAAGGATCTCTAAAACATCGCGCTGTTCGCTTACAATTCCGAGTGTTCTGCCGTTATAGGAATATTCGTAATCCGTAGTCGAAGCAAAGATTGCTACCATTCCCAACAACACAACTAGTCCGATTGCGGAATGCTTTAGAATCGATTTTCTATATTTCAGTATACGCAGCCGCGTATCATGTGCATTTCTTGCAAAGGATACAAAACTTCTCCACGCCGCCCACGAAACCAAGTCCGCGAGCTTGTCATATCCGACAACTGCTGCCGCGGTTACATTCCAAATACCTTCTTTTCCGTCTTGAAGAATTTCCTCTGCTTCGTCTAGAATTTCATCCGATGCGGTTATAATACTCGCACATAAGTCCCAAATTGAAAACTTCGCCTTTTCATCTTTCGGCTTTTTTTCTTTTTTTGTCCTTATTTTTTTTCTGTTGAATTTAGCCATAACTCTGCCTCTCCTATCCTCTCTTTCACGCAGGCGCATCTTCTTCCAGCTTCATCAATTCCCGTATCGTGACACGCATCGCATAAGTAATGAATGTCCGTAAAATCCATCGGGTAGTTGTTTTCTGTCAGAAGAATTGCTCTTTCCTGTTCCAAAAGAGCCGTGAGCCGCTTGATTTCATCC
>CABQMM010000269.1 GCA_902465215.1 uncultured Bacillota bacterium | reverse complement strand
GAAAGTCCCAGCGAACCGGTCACTGTGAAGCTCCAACTACGGGAGATAAGTCAGATACGCGCCTGTGCATGGAATGGAAGCGACGCCTCGTCAACGGTCTGCTTCTCACCGACAGAAGAGTATCTGTCGGCGGGAGGCATCCGCAGAGCTGGGCTTTGCGGGTGCCGATTTCGTTATCCGGGCAAAAAAATTCACGTCAAGTGTTCCACTGTATGTAAATTAGCGCCCAAGCGCTTGCAGCGTCAGGGGTTCCTAGGTTGGTGACGAGAATCCTGACTGCAAATGGGCATAAAAAAACCGCCGACACGATACCGTATCGGCGGATGAAAGCGTATTGAATTTTGCGGATTACGCACCGATCTGCAAAACGCCGATGCTCTGGATGCAGCGTCGCTTGCTCTCAAGTGACGGATGAACGTATAGTTTCAGCGTCGTTTTGATGTCGGAGTGCCCCAACATTTCGCTGACACTTTTGATATCCGCGCCGTTTTCGATGCACCGCGTGGCGAATGTGTGCCGCAGGGCATGGAAACCCCGGTGACGGATGCCGCAGCGCTTCAAAAGCACAGCAAACTGGTACTGACAGGTGCGCGGGTCCATAGGCCGGTCAACCGAACCGGTCATGACATAAGCGTCAGGCAGCATATTTGCGGTGATTTTCCGCAGCAGGAGCAATAATTCCGAGTGAAGCGGCACGATCCGTTCGGAGCTGTCGCTCTTCGGACGCTGCACCAGAAGCTGCGACTTCCCGTTCAGTGTCATTCTCTGCACGGAACGGCAGATTTGGATGGTTCCCGTCATAAAATCAATATCGCGCACACGCAAAGCACAGACCTCGCCCACGCGCAGCCCTGCGTGCAGCGCCAGCATGACGGCACAGGTGTTCTTCTTTGACGGCGATAGGGCTTTGCTCATGACCGCCAGCTCCTGCTCGGAGAGAACCTCGATATTTTTCTGCGTGCAGGCGGGCAGTTTCATGTTCAGCGCATCGCAAACACAGCGATATTCTCTTTGTGCGAACCGAAGGAGCGTTTTCAGCAGAACAGCCATGTCGCGCACGGTTTTTGCCGATAAGCCGCCCTTTCCGTCCAGCCGTCCATTCTTCTTCAAATGCAGTAAGAACGAGGAAAGCTCTTTCGTCGTCAGCTTGGAGGCGGGCGTCTTCCCAAAGTACGGAATAATGTGCCGTTCCAGCATGAACCAATAGCGTTCACGTGTGGAGGTTTTTACATCGGTTTGGGCGAGGTACTGCACGAGAAGCTCTTTTACCGTCAGGTCGCAGGACGAAGCCTCCTCCTTTGCCAGCGCCAGCATACCCGCCAGCTGCTTTTCCTTGGCAATATCGTGCGTTTTTCCATAGACAGACTTGTATTTTGCCTTCCCATCCGGCAGGCGCATGAAGATATACCGCGCTTCCCAGCGGCCATCCTTGCGGCGATAGATGTTCTCTCCGTACTTCGACATACGCAACCTTTCCTTTGTACCAGAATCGTGACGGCAAGTACAAGGCCAAATCGTTCTGCATCAAATGTTATACGTTCACATAACACCGTTTCATATTTTTTATGCAATAAAATTTGTTAAAAATTGATGAATCAAAGCTCGAAATCGGATTGACTTTTCTATATATGCTTGTATAATAGAGTCGAAAGCAGAATATCTTGGGTTTTCGCATTCACGTAAAGTGGAACACTTTACGAGAAAAAATCCTCGCCGTACACACGGTTAGGATACCACAAAAGAGAAAACCGATTCTGCTGTCTTACAATTCCATATTGTGTTTTTACCAGCTGAAGATGTGTAGTTGGGGGTCGCGGCCATACGGACTGAGCCCCTGATGAAAGAGGAAGGTCGTGCGCATTGGGAGTGCGTACGATTACTCGCCCGGAGCTGTAAGGACAAGCAAGCTCTCGACGTAGTTTGCCGCAGAGAAGCGTAAGACAGCGCTTCACAGCAGATTATCTGATCGAAAGGTCGCCATTGTGGAGTATTCCATGAGAAGGTAGAGAGCAGAGCGTGGACGTATTACGTCCGAAGTCCGAGTCAGAAGAATCGCTATCTTCACCTGCGTGGGAGCTGTCTGAATATGTCCCTGAGCGTAGAATGTTGGTAAAAACTTGTGGTTGATAGCACGATGATCCTATCGTACCCGCGGCACGGGCGCCGATTTGTTCCTTAAAAGAAACAAATCAGCGTTTTTTTATTTGCCCGCAAACCAAATTATCCCATCATAGGGGTAGTTTGCGAAAAAGTACGATAGGAGGAAAAACGTATGCACGGCGAAGAACAGCAGCTTCAAATCCAGCAGGAACCCCTGGACCCGCAGCTTTTGTCCCGCGTCAAGCAGATCATCGCACGAAGAAACACGGAGTTTATTTTAGACCACCAGAATGATAGCCTTGAGCAGCTCAGCGCTTACCTGAAAGCCTGCATGGAAGACATCGGGCATCCGCCCGCGCGAGTAGAAGTAATCGGCGGTGATTTCTTAGAATACCGTTTTGAATCATGGCCGAAAGCTCTCCGCAGCTTTTATAGCGGCTCAGTATCTGCCAACCTTAAAAACCCGCCGCCGTTTGCAAATCGAAAAATCGTGCGCGACCTTTATGCGGCGTTAGATTCGCAGCTTCAAAGGGCGGATGCAGCCTGTACCAAGGAGGTACGGGCATGAAAGGAAAGCCGTTTCGAGATCGAGACAATCAGGCTCTGCACGACAAGCGCATGAATGAAAGCGTGCGTGTGGCGATCTCCCGAAAAAATATTGAATTTATCCTTGCACATCAACACGATTCCCGAGAAGAACTTGCTCGCTACCTACGGCAATGCAAAAAAGAGCTGGGGCATATTCCTGCGCAATCTGAGGTTATCGGCGGCGATTTACTGGCGCTTCGATTTGGCTCGTGGGTAGAAGCGCTG
>CABQMM010000268.1 GCA_902465215.1 uncultured Bacillota bacterium | reverse complement strand
TTATGAAATGCACACCTTGTTCGTGACCCTGTGACGCGAGATTTTCAAGATTTCCTCTTAAAAATGCCGAACAACTGCAGAGCGTGCGAGATATGGCTCTCCCGTCCGGCACCGGGGCACCCGATGGGTGCGGGTAGCCCTTCGCAAGGAGAAAATCGTATGTGAACCCTTGCAAAAGAGGGCTGCTGTCCTTGCGTTTTTAGGGAAAGTATCTGTTGAGAAGTAGGCACCGAATATGCTATAATAACAAAAATTCATGACGGGACAGCTGGGAGAGATCGTCGAACGAGGGAGATTTATTGTGGAAAAAATTGCGATATTATGGCCGAACGAGCTAAGAGACAAAGAGTGGATCTGCGGAGCAGATGAGATTTTACTGTTTGAAAACATCGGCATTGTGAAATCAGCAGAATGTGCGTCCGAAGCAGAAAAGCTCGGTGCCTCGGCGATTATCTGCACAAGCGGCATCGAGTGCGAAGTACGCCGCGTCAGTAGCCTGCCTATCTATGTTGTCACAACGGCCTACATTGACCTGCTCGAAACGTTGAAGATGGTGGAGAACCAGCTGGGTATCCGCGGAAAAAAGATTGCAATCCTTCTTCACTCCAACAACCCGGCAAATATGTCTCGTATTGCCCCTTATATCGAAAATACCGTAGAGCGTGTTGATTTCTCTCAACTGGCGGATATTCCAAAAGCTTTTGATTACATTCGTAGAGCGAACTATGACATGGTACTTGCTGGTCCAACCGGCTATGAATATGCGACTAGTCACGGCTTCCCCGCTTTCATGCTGTACTACAGCCACGAATCCATTCGGGAAGCAATCAGCCAGATGAAAACGATCCTGCGCCTGAGCAATCAGGAGCTGCTTCAGCTTCAGAGGCTGCGCGCGGTGGTGGAAGTATCTTCCGACGCAATCATTGTAGCGGATGCTGATGGACGAATTGATATGTGCAACGAGAGGGCTTGCCGAATTTTTCGGCACAAGGCAGATGACCTGATTGACCTGAAGATCAATCGGCTGAGCATTGATTCCAAAACACAGGATGAAGCGGGGAATGGACTGCACGAAAACGAGCTTATTGAGATTGAGGGCAAAAACTACTTCGTCACTTGGCGACCCATTTTTCAGGGCGAAAAGGTAGTCGGTTCCGTCGGAACCTACGAAGAAGCCGAAAAAATACGTCGCATGGAAAACCGTTACCGTGCCTTGCAGGCAAAGGGGCTGACGGCGAAATACACGTTTGATGACATTATTTACTGCAGCGGGGAGGTGAAGCGAACGGTCAGCCTGGCAAAAGCCTATGCACAGACTGACATGACCGTACTCGTTGAGGGAGAAACCGGGACCGGCAAAGAGATGTTTGCCCAAAGTATCCACAACGCATCCAAACGCCGTTACGGTCCGTTTGTTGCGATCAACTGTGCGGCCCTGTCCGAAAGCCTGTTGGAAAGCGAGCTGATGGGATACGAGGAGGGTGCGTTTACCGGTGCACGCCGAGGTGGTAAAATCGGTTTGTTGGAGTTGGCTCATAACGGAACGATTTTTTTGGATGAGATAAACCAGATGCCCATGTACCTGCAAAGTAAGCTGCTGCGCGTGATACAGGAACGCTCCGTACTCCGCATCGGTGGCGAGCGCATGGTCCCAATCGACATTCGCATTATAACGGCAACCAATGAAAATTTGGCAAAAAAGGTTATGCGGCATGAATTCCGAAATGATCTTTATTACCGTCTCAACATGCTCAGTCTTTCCCTGCCACCACTTCGCCGAAGACAGGATGATATTGCCGCGCTGATCCGGATATTTGCCTCTGAATACGGAAGAATGGACGAGGCGCTCTTACAAGAAATGATCGAAAAGGCAAAGCTGCGCCAATGGAAGGGAAACGTCCGCGAGCTGCAAAATTATGTTTGCAGAAATGCTGTGCTGTACGCCAGCGGTCTTTCCGGTGACTGGGACGAATTTGCAGAAAGCGATTCAGGCGGAAAAGAAGATGGCTCAGAAATGATTAGCGTAGAGGTAGGAACGCTTGAGCAGATGGAACGCACTCTGATTGAAAAAACAGTTACTCTATGCGGTGGAAATCAGTCCGAAGCCGCAAAACGGCTTGGCATTAGCCGCAACACCGTGGGAAATCGGAGAAAAACCGTGTAGTGTGCGCAAAATTTGCGCATGATGCCAAAAATAAAGGCATAACTCAGCAAAAAAGTGAGAACATTTTTTAGAATGCTCTCACTTTTTTTGTCAAATCAGAATAATAATTTTGCAAAAAACCGTTTTCTTTTGCTTTTTCCGACGAAAATTATGAAAAATTAAAATTGTGAAGAAATTGGCACGATTTTCGCTATATAGTTTGACATGATATTGCTGAAGCAAAGCACCAACACTTTAATAACTTTCGGAGGTGGCAAAATGGCTGAAGAAGCAAAAAAAACACGTGTAGTTGTCGTAGGCGGCGGTCCCGGCGGTTATGTTGCGGCAATCCGCGCAGCACAGCTCGGCGCTGACGTCACCTTGGTTGAAAAAGCAAAGCTTGGCGGCACCTGCCTAAATGTCGGATGCATTCCGACGAAGGCAATGCTCCACGCGGCAGAATTCGCCAAGGCTCCGCAGGACGCGGCAGAGTGGGGTGTACACCTGACACTGGACAAGCTTGATTTTGGCGCAGTAGTGGCACAGAAGACCGCGGTGTGCAGCAAGCTGACGGGCGGAGTGGCTGCACTGCTTAAAAGCAGCAAGGTTCGCGTAATCAACGGCGAAGCTCACTTCATCGCTCCCCGCAAGCTGTCTGTCTGCAAAGAAGACGGAAGCAGCGAGCTTATAGAAGGCGAGCGCATTATTCTTGCTACTGGTTCCGTTCCTGTCATTCCTCCTATCGATGGTTTGCGTGAGAGCAAATATATGATCG
>CABQMM010000267.1 GCA_902465215.1 uncultured Bacillota bacterium | reverse complement strand
GCTGTTTGTTCCGAATACATTCCACTTTGCAGCCAGTTCTCCCTTGCCGTATACGCCAGCGCCAGCCACCTTACTGAAGCCAACTCCAGCAAACGGACTCAGACCTATCGACGGATTCAGGAATATGTTTCCGTTCCACGTCTCTGTGTCGAGTCGATAATTGATTGTGCTGCCTGCCTCCAGCTTGAAATCTATGCCGACTTGCACCGTAACCGGAACCACCCACAAAACTGTGTTGTATTCAATTTCTGCAATCTTCAAATCTGCGATGATCACGAGATAGCCGGTGGCTGTATTACTGCCGAAATCAGCCTCAGCGTATCCGCAGACCGTAACGTCAACATCTTTGAAAAACTCTGTTTTATTATGAGTCGCTGCGCAGTTTTTCAGCACGTTTGCGCTTTGCTTTGTCATATTCGTACCACTCAGCGCAGCTGCCTTCCTGATCTTCTTGGAATAGTCCTTGAATTGCTCTACAATATCCTTTCACTGATCCAGCTTCAGGTTGATTCCAAACAGCAGCTTATCCTGCGTTGCGGACACAACAAGCGGTACGTCAATCGGAAGGTCAAAGCCAATCGAGGTGCCACCAACAAGTGGGATATCGTCGTCCACTTTAAAGCTGATTTTATTTCCCTTCAGTTCGAACTTATTTTCCTTGTTGACGGAGTTTTTCGCAAACTGCAGATTGATGTGCGTGTCGACTGTCTTTTGGGATCTGTTTGCAACACGGACAAAGCAGCCGCTGCCTTTTACAAAATCTCTGACATCCAGATCTTTAAACTTTCCGTCAAGTGAACTGGCAATCAGCTTGTCATTCTGGTAGAGCAGATACCCCGTCACATCGGACGTGTCTGTAGCTTCGCAGAAAAGGTCAAAAAGTCCCGAATTCAGGTCGCCGATCAACGCCCCGTCGTTGCGCAGATTCAGAACCTTCGTCTGCGTCAGAAGGTCGCACCTGCCGATTTTTGCCGACTTAAGCTTCAGACTGCCGTAGCTTTCCGGATAAAGAATGATCCGTTCAAAGCATTTCTCATCCTTCTGCCAGTTGCTGTTTTTGTTTGTCCATGTGATATAGTCCGTTTTGGTGACCCGAATCACGGGATTTCCGATTGTAGCCAAGTCAAAAGAGACTGTTCCGTTCTGACCGGTAGTTGCACTCTCGGAATTCCACGTTACTTTCGCACCGCTGACGGGCGCACTGGTTTCGTCGACGACCTTAATGTAGTATTTTCCCTTTTCGGTAACGATTTCAGCAGGAAAACCACCATTATAGTGAATCGTGGTGCGAGATAAACATTCATTTCCAGAATTGATTGTTATTTTATTCCATTGTTCCTTACTGCCGCAATAATAGACATCTTTAATGTTCTCACAGGCTTCAAACGCATAGAAATCAATGCTTTTCACACTATTCGGGATTGTAACACTCAAAAGGTTTTTGCAGCCTGTAAATGCACTATAACCGATTTGTGTCACTCCGCTTGGAATTATTATATTTTCAAGTCTACTGCACTGACCGAATGTACTCATTTCAATCTTTGTTACGCCAGTTGAAATAGTTACATTTGCAAGTTCACTACATCCGTAAAATGCAGATTCGCCTATTGAATTTACAGTAGACGGAATTACAACACTTTTCAAATTCCGCGCAGCGAAAAAAGCATCTTTGCCAATGCTGGTCACTCCATATGGGATCTCTATTTGCTTTAACTCGCATGACTCAAATGCGCGCGGAGCAATCGCCTTTACCGTTTGCGGAATGACATAGTCTGCGTCTGCAGTGAAAGAAGAATTCCTTCCCGCCGGGTAGCAAATCAGCTGTGTCATTTTCTTGTTAAACAGAATGCCGTCTACATCTTTTAAAAACATATTTGTATCCGGCACAGTAATACGTTTGATTTTATAATTTCCGGAAAACGCCTGACACCCTACAATTTTTGTTGTTTGAGGAATCGTCATCTCTGAACTTGCCTCAATCACGGCTCCCAAATACAAATATGGGTTTTCATCATTTCCAAGATATTTTGCGTTTTCATATATATTATGATTTAGCTTCGAACCGTCGCTAAGCGAATAATCTCCAAAAGCACAATCCCCAATGCTTGTTATGCTGTTTGGAAGCGAAATATCTTTCAGCGAATCACATCCTTCAAAAGAATTGTTTCCAATAGAAAGCAAACTTTTCGGCAGCTTAATGTTCTCTAATTTTCTGCAATACGAAAAAGCATAGTCTCCAATATTGCTAGTGCCGTCCTGAATTATAACATTTGTCAACGATCTGCATTGTGCAAAAGCATGGTCTCCTATTCCGGCTACGCTTCCTGGGATCGTGATATTTGTCAGAGAGCTAAAATAAAACGCATAACTTCCAATGCTTGTTACACCACGTTCGATTATAACTGATTTTACTTCATCATTTTTCCACGGCGCATTGTAGTAATAATTCCCCATTTCTCCTGTGCCGCTGATAGTCAGAAGACCGTTAGAATCCAACGTCCACGTCAGGTTCGAACCGTTAGCGCCGCAATTGCCGGATGCGACGATATCCGCTGCGAAAATTTCTGCGGTCAAGGCGGTCAGCATGCACAGGATGAGTGTGAGAGCGATGAGTCTGCGGAGAATCCCGGACTGCTTTTTCATAGCTTTTTCCTCTTTCTTCTTTGTATTTTATCGCAGATACCGTTTTATTTATTGTACACAGAGAATTTTTCCTTCGCAACCGGTTTGCAGAAAAAAATGGAGAAAATCGGTGAGGATTTTCTCCGCTTAAGCATATCAAAGCATTCAGATTTTTATGGAGCAGTGTGGATTACGCAGAATGCGCCGTTTTTTACGGGAATCTGCGGGCGGACAGAGTCGTCCGCCCCTACAAGGAAGCGGGAAGGCGCATCCGAATCTGCCGAAGGGTCACAGGGAAAAATCCGCGTCGTCGCGGTCTGGTTTTTTGACGGC
>CABQMM010000266.1 GCA_902465215.1 uncultured Bacillota bacterium | reverse complement strand
ACGGTTCCCGTTACGATTTCGCCCTGACGCGTGATAAAGTTGTCAAAAATCATTCCGCGTTCTGCCTCTCTGATTCTCTGAACGACAACCTGCTTAGCAGTCTGTGCCGCGATTCTGCCGAAATCCCTCGGAGTAACCTGATATTCCACCACATCACCGACTTCGTATCTCGGGTCGATTTCCATCGCCTCTTCCAAAGTAATCTGTGTCAGATCATCTTCAAAATCGTCATCATCGACAACATCCATACGCATGTAGACATTGATGTCGCCCGTGTCTTGGTCGATGTCAACGCGCACATTCTGTGATGTTCCGTAGTTCTTCTTGTATGCAGACACAAGCGCGGATTCGATTGCTTCCAGCAAAATCTCTTTGGATATATGCTTTTCTTTCTCCAAATCCTCGATGGCCTGTATAAATTCCTTATTCATTTTAACTATTACCTCCTTAGAATATTACAGCAAGTTTCGTCTTAGCAACCTGCTCTCTTGGGAATTCTGCTCTATTATCTTTTTCATCCATAATGACGATGTTTCCGTTTTCAATACCAACCAGCTTTCCTTGGAAAGACTTCTGACCGTTTACCGCCTTGTACAGGCTGATGTCAACGATTTCTCCCGCAAAACGCGCAAAATCTTTATCCTTCAGCAGCGCCCTATCCATGCCCGGCGAGGACACTTCCAAATAGTAATTCTGCTCAATCGGGTCGATGCGGTCAAGCTCCGCACTGAGAAAGCGGCTGACCTTCTCGCAGTCGTCTGTGGAAACATAGATTGACGGAAGCTGCGCTGCGCCTTCGCTTTCTGCTGTTTCCGCCGCTGCACACTCAGCCTCGGCCTTCGCCGCCTCTGCTGCCGCAATCTGCGCCTTTGCGGCTTCCTGTGCCTCCTGCGTCTTGTCGATGTATATTCTCAGAAACCAGTCACGTCCTTCCTTCACAAACTCGGAGTTGTAAAGCTCAAGCCCATTCTGCGCCAGAAAATCTGCGCTGATTTCTTCTATGATGTCCGTAATTTTTTTCTTCGCCATTCATTATCCCCCAAACAAAATTGAAAGAGTGGGCTTTCACCCACTCTTCTAGTCATACTTTATGGAATCGTGTACATATATGATAACATACCCGCGCTTGAATTGCAAGCTTTTTTCGGAAGTTTACTATGTTTGTAGGAATTTTGCATTGCCCGTCGTGGCTGCTTTTCTATTCCAAACGATTCAATTCATCAAAAATTTTCTGCATTCTGCGGTCTAGCGTCGCGCTGACCTCTGCACACGCCTTCAGCTCAAGGTCGATTTTGGAAGGAATATTCTTTTCCTTTTTATAACGCAGATTATGCTCCAGACTCGCCCAAAAGTCCATCGCAACCGTACGAATCTGAATCTCCACAGGAACCTCTTCCTCTCCGTCCAAAAGATACACCGGCACCGAAATAACCAAATGCAAGCTACGGTATCCGTTCGGCTTCGGATTTTTTATGTAGTCCTTCTCCGTAATCAGCGTCACGTCATTCTGCGACGTCAGCATATCGGCAATCGCATAAACGTCGTCGATGAAATTGCAAACGACACGAATTCCAGCTATATCAAAAATATTTTCCCTTGCAGATTCGATGGACACCTCTTTCTTCAGGCGCTCCAGTTTTTCCTCGATACTCTCTGGCACTTTGAGTCTGCGCTCCATGTGGTGAATCGGATTGTAGTCGTGCCGCACCGCAAAATCCTCACTTAAAATCTCAATCTTCGTGCGGACTTCCTTGATCGCCGCCCTGTATGCATGGCGAAAAGCCTCAAAGCCCATCTGATTCTGCAAATGTTCCATATGTTCACTGCTCAAAATCGTTGTCTCCTTTCTTGAAAACACGGTATCTGAAATTAACTGCGGATGATAAAGCCCGGCGCCCCTGCAGGCTCCAACCCGAAGGTGCAACCCTTGCAGACCTTTCAATCCCTGCTCCGAAAGTGCAGCCTTTGCAAGCCTTGCGCGGCTCCTATGAGTGTTGCTGGGCGCTTACATTGGGTTTCGAGCGCTATCGAATGCGTTCGGAAGCTTTTGTATGCTTCCATTGCTTTTAGATGCCCTTTGTGCGCTTCCATTTTCCGTAAAAATGTATATTTACACGCCAATTGCCCAAAAAAGACCCCATTTTCGTGTAAATATACATTTTGCCATCTTGCGCCCACGTGCATATCTAGCCAAATTCGCGCGCATCCACTCATGTCCGCATGCAGCCCACCGTCGCTGTTCACATTCGGTCGCAGCTACTCCATCCACCTCTATCCGAGTGACTCTGTTCGCATCCGGTCGCAGCTCTGCTCATTTGACCTGCTGCGTCCGGCTGAGCTGCGTTTAATCACGCCGTGTCCGGTCGCAAATCCCGTGCCAACCGTTGTCAATTTGTTGACAAATAACATTATACCTTATTATAATAAAAAAAGAAAGGTTTTCGGTGTTAATATGAAGAAGAATATTTCAGATAAAGTACAACTTGGAAAGACCGGTGTCCGGGTCAGCCCGGTCGGCTGCGGCGTCCTGCCGATGGGTCCCGGTCAGCTCGCTTTGCCCGTGGAGGAAGGTGCAAAACTAATTTGCTACGCCCTCTCAAAAGGCATCAATTTCATCGATACCGCGCAGTACTACAAAACCTATCCTTACATCCGCCGTGCCCTCGAAATACTTGACAGCCGCTCGCCGGAGGTGTGCAGTGCATGTGCAGACGCAAACTCTGTGCCAGCCGATGACGCGTCCAGCAAGTCGGATGCAAACTCCGTGTCAAACGCTGGCGCATTCACGGATGGCTCTGTTGGCTCTATAGTTGGCGCATCCGGCAGCGTCGCAAATACCGTACCAACTGCCGACGCACTCACGAATAACTCTACTTGCTCAAGCGTTGCCTTTGATGATTCTGCAAGCCCCGTGCCATGCGCCATGTTTGAGCGTCCGGTGATTTCATCAAAGACTCTCGCCTCTGACTATGAAAGCGC
>CABQMM010000265.1 GCA_902465215.1 uncultured Bacillota bacterium | reverse complement strand
TCGCGGAGGAAAGCCCGAAGCGTGCCAC
The DNA here is from genome assembly GCA_902465215.1 of uncultured Bacillota bacterium. Classification (GTDB taxonomy): domain Bacteria; phylum Bacillota; class Clostridia; order Peptostreptococcales; family Anaerovoracaceae; genus CAG-238. The sequence continues at coordinate 2,966 of CABQMM010000265.1, read as the reverse complement.
AACGGAAGCGGCACCGCGCCACGGGGACTTGAAAACACACGGGAGCTTTCTCCTTTGGATTTTGCTTTCCGTCGGACTTGCGGCGATTTTGCTTTTACCGACGGGACTGGATATTTTATCGACAAGCAAGGATGCGGGAAGCTTTGCAGGCAGCAAAATGCCGCTCGTAAATCCGAAACTCGACGGCCTGCTTTATTCGCCATACGGAATGGGCGTGACGCTGATCGGTTTGTACGCGCTCCTCTGCACGTTGGGTAAACGCAGGATGCGGCTTCCGGCTGTGGCTGTTTTGGCAGCGAGCCTCTTTCCAATCATTCCGTTTGTGCTGAACGGCTTTCTGTATGCAAGAGGAAAAATTTTGATTCCATTTCTGCTGCTCGTGTGTCTGATTTTTGTGCGTGTGTGCGAGGAATATTTTACGGGAAAGGATGTGCCGAAAGTATGGGCGGGGATTCTCTGTCTCATACCATGTCTCCTGCTGTCCGATAAGTACGGAGTATGGAAATATGTCGACTTGGCAGTTCTGATGCTTTGGATTTTTGGGGTCAGACAGGGGCAAAGACTTCGCAGACCGCAGCACGAAAAGAATCGCTGCACGCGAAGGCTGACCGCAGTGTTGCTGCTTGTTCCGTGTGTCTTCTCGTTTTGCCTGAACGCGCAGAGCGGCTATGTCAGCCAAAGCAAAATCAAAATCGGATCGGTAAGAGAAGCCTTTAACGAGGCAAGTGCACAGATGGATGAAAGCGGAAACTACCGCTTCGAGATTCTGACGGATGCGTTTAACCTTTGCAATTTCCTGCCGGGCGTGCCTGTGAAACGAAGCTCGATGTATTCGTCCATGACGCAGGAGGACTATGCGGAGTTTTTCTACGACGGTGCAAAAAACGCAATTCCCATCCAAAACCGCGTTGCGCTGATTCCCGGACAAAACGTGCTTTTCAATTATAAAATGGGCGTGCGTTATGTTTTGGCGGACAGATACGCCATACCAAACGACTATCAAAAGATTTCGGAAAGCGGAGATTATATGATTGCTGAGAATCCGCGAGTTCTGCCGATTTGTTACGGTACGGACAAGCTCGTTTCGTTTGAGGAAATTTTGCAGAGGGCGGAAAGAGCGGACAAAGCCACAGAGGCGGAGATTCAGGGAAAACTGCGGCTTTCGAGCAGGGAAGTCCGTGTGCCGCTGGACTTCAGAGGCAAAATCGCGATTCTGTCTTTTGATGTCACACCGCTGAGTTCGCGTGCCGTCGTGATTGATATAAACGGGGTTCGCAACAAGCTTTCCGGAAGCGGCGCGCCGTATCCGAACCACAATAAGCATTTCAGCTATGTGCTTTCCGGCGGCACGGACGGGTTTTTGATTCAGAAAAATGCCAACGAATACCAGATAGAAAATCTCACGCTGTCTTTCTTAGACGAGAAGGAGCTGTACAACAGCGGCGGTGAAGTCTGGAAGCCGCAGATGCATGCGAGTGATGTGGGCAAAGGGCAAATCTTTTCAGGAACTATCAATATGAAAAAAGACGGGTATTTTGCGACGAGTTATCCATATCGAAAGGGTTATGAGGTTAAAGTTGACGGGCGAGCGATTGAGGAAAGTAAAATTTTAAAAATTGATGACACTTTCCTCGGCATCCGTCTTGAGGAGGGCATGCACGAGATAGAAATCCGCTTTGTTCCGCCGGGCTATCGGACGGGACTTCTAATCAGCGTACTTTCGCTGTTAATCCTGCTTGCCCTCTCGGCTTGGCGAAAGGCAAAACGAATTTGTGAAAGCAGGCTTTTCCGCTACCTAATAACGGGAGGAATGACAACAGCGGTCAATTATGTCATCTATTTCGGCCTGTTCATAGCGGCAGGACGAAGCGTGGCAGGAGGTACAGGCGGCGCAGCGGATTCGGCTTTCTCGCTTGCGGCAAATTCTCTGGCGTGGCTCGGAGCGGTAATCTTCGCTTATTTTGCAAACCGCCGCTTTGTTTTTCAATCGGAAAATTCGATTTTGCATGAATTTATACAGTTTGCGCTGCTGCGTCTTGCCAGCCTGACGGTTGAAAATATTTTGCTGTATTTATTGTTCACGCTTATGGCGATGCCGAACGCCGCCGCCAAAATTTCAGTCAGCGTTATCACGGTGATTCTGAATTATGCGGCCTGCAAATACAAAATTTTCAGTGTGAAAGGGGAAAACAGATGAGGGATAAAATCAGCGTTATCGTGCCTTGCTTCAACGAGGAAGCATGCATCGACGAGTTTTATAGGGAAACACAGAAGGTCGCCGAAGAAATGAGGGTGAAAGAGGGGGCAGATTATGAACTGCTCTTCGTGGATGATGGAAGCCGTGACGGGACACTTGACTGCCTTCGCAGAATTTCCCAAGCGGATTCGCATTGCAGATTCATTTCTTTTTCGCGCAACTTCGGAAAGGAAGCCGCGATGTACGCGGGTCTTAACGAAGCGACAGGAAATTTCGCGGTATTTATGGACGCGGATTTGCAGCATCCGCCCACGCTTCTTCCGCAGATGTATGAGACAGTGAAGAGCGGGGAATACGACTGCTGCGGGGGAAAACGCAAAGGACGCGACGGAGACGGAAAGCTGCGAGCCTTTCTGTCACGCGGCTTTTATAAAGTCTGCGAGGCACTCACCGGTCTCAGCACGAATGACGGAGAAGGGGATTTTCGGATGATGAACCGGCAGGTGATGAATGCGATTCTTTCCCTGCATGAGCGCGGAAGATATACCAAAGGCATCTTCTCATTTGTCGGCTTTCGGACGAAATGGATTGAGTTTACAAATGTGGAGCGAAAAGCAGGCAAAAGCAAATGGAATCTGTGGGCGCTGCTCCGCTATGCGGCAGATGGAATTCTGGCATTTTCGACTGCGCCGCTTCGCCTTGCAGGCGCGCTTGCCGCACTTCTGGCGGCCGCTGCAGCCGCCGCTCTGATCTGCACTGCACTTACGGG
>CABQMM010000264.1 GCA_902465215.1 uncultured Bacillota bacterium | reverse complement strand
TTGCCCATGAGCCGCCGAGGTCTTCGCCGTAGCCTTTGGTTGTATACATGATGCGGATTTCGTCTCCGTCTCCAAGCGCACCGTTTGCAACGGTGAAGTTTCCAAAGCCCTCATTATTGAACCAGTCGTTTAAGGTTCCCATCCAGCCGGCCTGCGAGCTGCCATCAAATTCGCCAAGGCTGTGTCCTTCCTTATCTGTGATTTCGGAAATATAGTTTGCTTCTGCGCCTTTCTGTGTTGCACCTACCTTTTCTAATGCTTCCACAACGCAGCTCATCATCGTAGAGTTTTTCGTGATTTCCACATCGGTATCCACCAGTGTGCCTTCCCAGAAGGTCTTTTCTTTCCACATATCTTTCGTGAAAGTCGTGTTTTCAACAATGACACGCACGGTGCCGACAGCGTCCGGACTTGGCCCTGTCTGTCCCGCTTTTGTTACCTTTGACATCGCCGTAACTGCGTCTTTTCTTGCCTGTGCAACAGCGTCGATGGTCTGTGCATCTTTAATTGCCTGAATTCCGTCATTATATGCTTGTTCGAGCTTATCCCAGTTGTCACCGTAGCTTGTCTTATTCTTTTCGTATTCTGCAAAAGCTTCGTCTAAGACACTTGTTGCGGCTTTTCTTGCTGCTGTAAGGTCTTTTTCCGTTGTCACAGGTGCCCAGTTTAAGGTGATGGTGACATCGTTATACGGCATTATGAAGTAAAGGTAGGCTTGGTTAAAGTACAGATTTACCCATTGGTCATTCTTGCCTTTATAGCCGGAATCATCGCAGCCTATCAGTCTTCTATATGTTACATTTTCTTTTTCCAAGCCATCATAAGTAATGCTCTTAAGCTCGTAGGAAATTCCGTCAATGTTTAGAGTCAATGCACCTTCTACTGCGTAAGAAAGCATCCCGCTGCCTTTTCTAAACCAAAGATTTTCATCTGTGATTATGCAGTTCGTATTCGGTACTTGGAAAGCGCCGTTTGCATTTCTGGTCTGGAAATATGCGTTATAGGTCAGGTCACCTGTAAAGAGGATTGCCCACTGCGGGTCAACCTGAATCTCTTTCCCATCTTCGATGTCGAATTTATATGGAGTTTTTATCGGGGCGGCATGTTCATGGTCGCCTGCACCGCTTTCCATACGGTCCATCATCGCAGGGTTATCATGCAGGTAGTTCATGACCTTTTCGATTTCTGCCTTTGCCTCATCGGTATCAGCTGTTACTGCATAGCGCAGGGTATATTTCTTTGCCTCCGGAAGGTTTCCCTGCAGGGCTGCGATTTGATTGTACTTGTCTTTTTCAACCTTTGTCAGGAGTTTTTCCTGCGCGTAAGCGGTCATGCTATTGTGTTTTTGAATCAGCGACTCTACAAGGCTTTCCACGCTTTTAGTGATAAGGCTTGTATCGTCCGGCAGTTTATTCAGGTTTTCACGGAAAGCCGCAAGGCTCTTATCATATGCTTCCGTCGTTGTCTTTTGAATCAGTTGGATTGCCTTGATAGCTTCCTGCTGCGCCTGATAGCTTTCGGCTGCGGTGCTTTCCTTTGCATTTAAAACGCCGAGGGCATTATGATATGCCTTTTCGATTGCCGCTGCATTTTCATCACTGTAGTAGCCCGGATTTTCGGTTTTGTATTCCGGATCAAGGCTTATGCAGTCGTTATATACCTTATCCAGTTCTTTTTTCAGTTCTGCGCGGATTTTGCTCGTATCGTCTGCGTCCGCTACTGTAAGCTCCATGTACGGTGCTGCAACGGTTCCGGTGTAGTAAAGGGTTTTATCGTCATCATTTTCGCGCGGGTCAAGTGCTGTCACGAGGTATTTACCCGGCTGATACAGTTTCATGCTGACCGTTCCGTCTGCATCCGAGGTTTGTTCGGAAAGAATCGGTGTCTGCGGATAGCTTCCGTCCGCATTCTGTGGTCCGTATGCGACAAGGACTGCTCCCTCAAAAGCACTGTAAGTTCCGGTATAGGTCCAAGGATGTGCGGAAGTACGCTCTACCGTCAGTTTGATTTCTTCGCCTGCTGCTGCATTCTTTTTTGATTCGGTAAGGCGCAGGATTCCAAGAAGTTCTGCCATCTTGTCCCATTCGACTTCTGCTCGGTAGATATAGTTATATGGGTAGCTTGGATAATCCATGTGTACAAACTGAATTTTGTCTCCGTCCTTCAGGACATAGCTTCTCTCCGAAAGATATTGCTCTACACCCGGCGTATAGCCATAGAGTCTCGTGCCATTGGCAAAGAAAGCTCGAACGCTGTAATGCGGACTTTCAAACCTTTTTTCGTTGTTATAGGTATATCCAATTTGGCTCAGTAAATCTCTGATTGTACTTCCGGAGGAAAGTTCATATTCTTTACTTACCGGAAGATTGTCTGCCGGGTCTGGATCTACTGAATTCGGAAAACGAATATGATAGTCATCGGTATAGATGAAAGTAACGGTAACCTTTTCCTTTTCTTCTTCTTTTGCCGGAGTCAGGCCGTAGATTGCCTCTTGGAAGGCTCTTGCAAGTTTTGCATATTCCTGTGCTTCTGCAGATTTCATGCTGTTGGAAATCGGATGCTGCAGTGCATATTCGGTTGCCTCTTTACGGGCAGCTACAAAGCTATTCCAGCTTTCCTCTGTATACTTACCGTTGTTTTCTGTCATGTTATACTGCTTAGCAAGTCCGCTTATGGTTTTCAAATTCCATGTTGCATTTGTAACATTTTCTTTTGTTAAAAAACGGAAGTTTTTCAGTTCATCCGCATAGCCGTCTGCTTTTTCTTGATTTGCTATGACATTTTCTTCGGTCGCTCCGTTTGGATTATCAGCAGAAACCAGCTTCTCATCAAATAGGGAGTTCAGATATGCCTTTGCTTTTTCGCTGGTCTCGCGATAGGCTGCTGCGCTCACATCGGTGCAGTCCTCTAAAAACTCTTCCGGATAGTTTCCACGCTCCTGTATTGTCTCATAGAGATTCGTCGCATTGAGCTGAGTTTTCGGGATGAGGTTTGCGATGGCTTTCGACAGTTCGC
>CABQMM010000263.1 GCA_902465215.1 uncultured Bacillota bacterium | reverse complement strand
CAACTTCTATACGACAGCAGCAAACCGCATTGCGCGCCGCTGGTTCCCGAGAGCGGTAACCTGGGAGGAGGTGGCCAAGTGGGTAGAATGGGCTATGACGACGGGCAATTAGCCGCTCATAGGAAAAGAACGGGCGTATCGGCGATTATGATTTTTATTCTGATGCCGCTGACACTTTGGGCAAGCGTAACTTTGCTCGATAACTCCAAGTTTATGATAACCAGCCTTTTGGTCGTAATCTATACGATGATTCCGTTTTTTATGATATATGAAAAAAGACGACCAAAGGCGAGAGAAATTGTGCTTTTGGCGGTTATGACCGCAATTGTGGTGTTTGCGCATATCGCCTTTCACCTTGCGGCAGTTCCGATTGGAACGGCACTTGTCATCGTGGCGGGGATTTCCATGGGGCCGGAGGCAGGATTTTTAGTCGGCGCACTGGCGCGATTCGTCTGCAACTTCTATCAGGGGCAGGGGCCGTATACACCTTGGCAGATGTTTTGCTGGGGACTTTTGGGTTTCCTTGCGGGACTTGCCTTTAATAAGGTAACGGCAGAGAGGCTGGAATTGAAAAAGAATCCCGATGCGCGAAAAGAAGCAGCGAGCGAAGGCTTTCGGGCATTGCTGGCACCGGTGCTGTGCATCGCGGCATTTCTCGTGCTTGCCTACGTTTCTTACCTGCTTGTACCGGGTGAGGACACGACGTTCTTCGGCTGGCGCGTCTATATTTTTGGGGCAGTCGGGCTGATTTTCGGAGTGGTGTTGCAGAGAAAACGCCTTCCGGTGAACAGCATTACGATAACTGCTTTTACATTTATAACGACAGTAATCCTCTACGGAGGTATCATGAATTTATCAACCTTGTTTTACACGATAGGCTTTGATATGAGCTTTAATTCGCTCAGAGCATTGTATATTTCAGGGCTTCCATACGATGTGACGCATGCGGCTCTGGCATCTGTGTGCATGTTCTTTATCGGAAACCCGATGATAAAGAAGATAGAGCGTATCAAGGTCAAATACGGAATTTATAGATGATGAACAATCAAAAGGAGGACAATTAAGAGTATGATGGGAACAGAAAATTACAAATTTTTTCAGCATAAGGAATGCGAGTTTTTTCCGTGCCATAAGACGGACGATGTGGAAAATTTCAACTGTTTGTTTTGCTATTGTCCGCTGTATGCTTTAGGGGAAAAATGCGGCGGAAACTATAAGCTTCTGGCAAACGGCGTGAAGGACTGCTCGGACTGCCTCGTGCCGCACAAGAGAAAGAACTATGAATATATCGGCAGCCGCTTTATGGATCTTGTTGAACTGACGAAAAAAAATATGGAATGAAAACAAGCCCCTTTTCATAAGATGTGAGACAGAAGCACTCCGAAGCGGAGCTTGCTTCCGATTTTGCATGGAATGCAGGAAAAGGGAGGCTTTTTATGAAACTTGGAATCGCAGGATGTGGAATGATGGGAAAAATTCTCGCCGAATATGCGCGGGAGGAAGGAACTTTCTCGGAAATTGTCATGATAGAGCCTGCGGAAGAAAATGCATGGCCCGCGGAAAGGCTGGATTTAATCATCGATTTCAGTCATCCAAGTGCTATTTGCAGTCTTTACGACTATTGCAGGCAGCAGGGTGGAAATATCCCGGTCGTGCTGGCGACAACGGGGTATGGTGCAGAAGAAGAGGAAATCATCCGCCTGCTTTCCAAAATCTGCCCGGTTGACCGTAAGACCAACTATTCGCAGGGCATAGCGGTTATGAATGAACTGACCTCACTCGGAGCGAGGCTTTTGGGTGAGAAAGCGGATATCCGCGTATTCGAGGCGCATCACACGAAAAAAGCAGACGCACCCAGCGGAACGGCGAAAACACTGTGCGCCTGCGCCGGAATTCAACCGGAAGAATATGAGGAAAAGACCGCTTGGCTCAGAATGGGAAATGTGTACGGCGAGCATTCCGTTTTCTTCGCGCTGGAGGATGAAATCGTTGAAATCCGGCACACTGCTTACTCGAAAAAAATCTTTGCAGTGGGTGCGCTTGCGGCAGGAAAGAAAATGCTGACTTGCAAAGAAAGCGATTTAGGTGTATGATAGCCTAACAAGGGGTGCACACAGGAGGAAAAATGGAAATCGAGTTAAAGTATTTATTTGATGACGAGGCTTCTAAAGACGCGATTTTTAATGATAAGTACATTCTAAAGGTTAAGGATGAAGGTTCGGAGACCGTTACGCCGATGCATGCCGTATATCTGGATACGCAGGACAGCGCTCTTATGAAGAAAGAGATGGCATTTCGCGTGCGGCACGAATATTCGAAATATGTTGCGACTCTGAAATGGGGCGGAAGCGCCGAAGAGGGACTGCACGTGCGCGGCGAGCTGAATGTTCCGGTGGATGAAGGCTTTCTTGAGACGCCGACATTAGAGGTCTTTAAAGGCAGCGAAATTTATGATGAAATTGCGGACATTGCCGGCAGCGGGAAACTGATTCCGGTCATGGAAATGAATTATGTGCGCAGAGAAATCCGGCTTGACACGGGGCTGTCCATCGATGTGCTCTCTGTAGACGAGGGTGAAATTAAAACTGCAAACGGAACTCTTCCGATTTTAGAGCTGGAAATCGAACTTTATATAGGAAATAAGGACGATATGATTGCGCTCGGACGAAAATTAGAGGAAAAATACCATCTAAAAAGAGGAAATCGAAGCAAATATCAGCGAGGATTGGAACTTTTAGGCTTTATTTAAAGCCTATTTTTTATTTTTCACGCAAAATTCACGCAAAAAGTTGATAATTTCTTTACTTTGAGGGTAATAAGAGTTATAATGAAAAAGATTATCAGAGGTTTTGATTTAATTTAGGAGGATATATATTAATGAAAGCTACATTTATTTCAAGAGATAAGAACGCAGTTAAGTTTACGATGGAATTCACAGCGGAAGAATTTGAACAGGCGCAGATTCAGGTTTACCAGCAGGCGAAGAATCAGTTTGAAATTCCGGGATTCAGAAAGG
>CABQMM010000262.1 GCA_902465215.1 uncultured Bacillota bacterium | reverse complement strand
TCATGAAGGATGAAGAAATCTATAATATTTTCAATACCAAGAAGCTTTTGAAGAGAGCGCCGGGGGTTGCTATCAGCAACACTTCGGGACTTGCGGGAATCGCGTACTGGATTAACGAACACTTCCATCTCGAAGGAGAAAATGCTGTCTCCAAAGATCATCCGCTGGTATGTGAATTAAAAGAGTGGGTGGACACGATGTACGCAGGGGGCAGAACGACCAGTCTGTCAACCGGCGAAATTGAGGATAAGTTGAACGAATCAGAAGAATGGAGGAAACTGCTCAATGATCGATTATAAGAATACATCCCTTGCGAATCAGGTATTCGCAGCGATTGAAAAGAATATTTTGACAGGTGTCTATCCGGCAGGCGAGCCAATCAGCGAACCGCGCCTTTCCGCAGAACTGGGCGTGAGCAGAACTCCAATCAGAGAAGCGATCACAAGACTGGAAGCGGAGAGATTGATTAAGCAGACTTCAAGCGGAATGATCGTTGTAGGCATTTCTAAAAAAGATGTGGAAGAAATGTATGCTGTAAAGAAGGCGATGGAGCCTTATGCAACAGAACTTGCTGTAAAGAATATGTCCGCGGAAGGTCTTGAAAAGCTCAGAGAAATTTTAGAACAGCAGGAGTTTTATGTGACAAAGAGCAATGCTGAAAAAATCAAAGATCTGGATACGGAATTTCACGATATTATTTATAGCGAGAGTGCCAGTCCGACACTCGAATCCATTCTTTCCCCGCTGCACCACAAACTGATGCGTTTTCGTAAGGTTTCCCTTCAGTTCAGCGACAGAAGCACGCAGTCGGTGGAGGAACACAAGCAGCTTTTTGAAGCAATCGAAGCGGGCGACGCGAAAAAGGCAAAAGAGTTGATGGCAGAACACGTAAACAATGCGTGTAAAAATATTATGGGAGGTATGTAAGATGGGACTTACGCTGGCACAAAAAATTATCAAAGAACATTTAATCAGCGGTGAAATGACCGTAGGAAATGAAATCGCAATCAGAATAGATCAGACGCTGACGCAGGATGCGACGGGAACGATGGCATATCTGGAATTTGAGACGATGGGGGTTCCGCGCGTGAAAACCGAACTTTCGGTTGCGTATATCGACCACAACACACTTCAGTCCGGATTCGAGAATGCGGACGACCACCGTTTCATTCAATCTATGGCAAAGAAGCACGGATTATACTTCAGCAGACCGGGAAACGGAATCTGTCATCAAGTACATCTGGAACGCTTCGGCAAACCGGGCAAGACTCTCATAGGCTCCGACAGCCATACGCCGACAGGCGGCGGCATCGGCATGCTTGCAATGGGTGCCGGCGGACTTGATGTTGCGGTTGCAATGGGCGGCGGCGCATACTATATCACAATGCCGAAAATGTATAAAGTCAATCTGACAGGAAAACTCAGGGACTTCGTGACAGCGAAGGATGTCAGCCTTGAAATTCTGAGAATCCTAAGCGTTAAGGGCGGCGTAGGTGCGATTATCGAATGGGGCGGCGAAGGCGTAAAGACGCTTTCCGTTCCGGAGAGAGCGACAATCACCAATATGGGCGCAGAACTTGGCGCGACGACTTCCATTTTCCCATCTGACGAAGTTACAAGAGAATTCTTAAAAGCAGAAGGAAGAGAAGCGGATTTCACACCGCTTGCAAGCGATGCGGATGCCGTTTATGATAAGGTAATCGATATCAATCTTTCGGAATTGAAACCTCTGATTGCTTGTCCGCACAGCCCGGACAATGTGGTGACGGTTGAGAGCCTGAAAGGAACGAAGGTGGATCAGGTCTGCATCGGTTCCTGCACGAACTCTTCCTTATATGATATGCTGAAAGTTGCAGCACTTTTAAAGGGCAAGACAATCAGCCCGGATGTAAGTCTTTCCATTTCACCGGGCTCCAAGCAGGTGCTTGCAATGCTTGCTGACTGCGGCGCATTATCGGATATTCTCGCAAGCGGTGCGAGAGTGCTGGAATGTGCATGCGGACCATGTATCGGCATGGGATTCTCCCCGAACTCCGCAGGCGTATCGCTTCGTACCTTCAACCGTAACTTTGAAGGCCGTTCCGGCACAAAGGACGCAAAGGTATACTTAGTATCTCCGGAAACGGCTGTTGCAGCAGCTCTTACAGGCGAAATCACAGACCCGATGCTTCTCGGACAGATGCCGAAGGTTACGATGCCGGAAGCGTTCAAGATAGACGACAGTGCTGTTCTGCCTCCTGCACCGGAAGCGGAAGCTGCATCGGTAGAAATTCTCAGAGGCCCGAACATCAAACCATTCCCGGACAGCCGTCCGCAGGAAGACGAGCTGAAGGCAGGCGTATCCCTGAAGGTTGGCGACAATATCACCACCGACCATATCATGCCTGCAGGTGCAAAGATCCTTCCGTATCGCTCCAACATTCCGCACCTGTCGCAATACTGTTTTGAAGTATGCGATAAAGAATTCCCGGAAAGAGCCAAGGCGATGGGAAGCAGTATCATCGTGGGAGGCAACAACTACGGCCAGGGCTCTTCCAGAGAGCATGCGGCGCTCGTACCGCTTTATTTGGGCGTGAAAGCAGTGGTTACCAAGAGTTTTGCAAGAATCCATGCGGCAAACCTTATCAACGCGGGAATTATGCCGCTGACATTTGCAAACCCGGATGATTACGAAAAGATCAATCAGGAAGACGAAATCCGCATTACGGGTGTTTTCGAAGGAATGGAGTCCGGAGAAATGACACTGGAAGACCTTACAAACGGTGAAAAAATTAAGCTTGTATGCAGCTTCACAGACAGACAGAGAGCGATTTTGAAAGACGGCGGTCTTTTAAAATATGTCGGAAAGGGCGGAAACTAAGAGGAGTCAGACAATGGATAAAGAAAAATATATAAAAGAGGCTTCGGAAAAATTTGAAGCCCTGCTCAGAGAGCAGATAAAACGCGCGGAAGACATGAAGAACGCGGCAGGTGCGAAAGACTTTGCGGCATTGCCGCAGATTACAATCGGTCTTTGCGGCGGCGACGGGATTG
>CABQMM010000261.1 GCA_902465215.1 uncultured Bacillota bacterium | reverse complement strand
TATTTCTTTCCTCCTAACAAAAAAGACACCTTTTTAGGTCAATGTCATTAAGTTAAGCTAACATTGCCTTTTTAGGTGTCCTCATTTCTTAATTTTAATAAAGTAGCCATACTTGATAGTTTCCGTTTTCCTCGCGCACATATGGGCATCCATTGCCATCGGATTCATTTGGCACAAAGCAGATTTCTATATACGAATCAATAGATTCTTTCAGTCTTTCCATAACAGTATCAAAATCATCGTAGCGGCAGATTGGTTCCGGCCAAGCGCTTCCCCAAGAGCCGTTTTCCGGTGTAAGTGGTTCGCCATCAAGGTTGGTATCATAGAATTTATAGTTTGGATAATTCTCTTTGATATACTGTGTGATACCCTCTTCCAACATTTCTTTTGTGATGGTTTGTTTTAGCTCGACCGGCTTTGAGTAAAGCCCAAAGACTTTCTTTCCGTCTACAGTTCGGTAAGAACGAATGCGGTATGCATAGCTCTTATCCCGGTCGATAATCCACCTTGCCGCAGTTCCCGTAATGTAGCGCTGATTTGGGTCGTAACGGTAATTCTTTGCGTATTTTTCCGGATAGAACTGATAGGTTCCATCCTCGATATATGCTTTCCACTTACCGCCGTTTTCCCGCACCTGAAGCTGATAGCCGCTTGCACCGCTTTGCTTTTTCCATTTCAAAACAACATCGCCCTGCTCATATGTAACGGTTAAGCCCTTTACCTTTGCAGGTCTTGCGGATGCAGCTTTGACTGCGGAATACTTGGAAAAGACTTTCCTTTCGTTTTCGGTTTGATATGCCCGCACTTTATAGTAATATGTCATTGCGGTTTTCACGCCGCGATGAACATAGCTTGTTTTCTCTTCGCCGTTTAGCACAGCAACTTGCTTATATTTTCCGGCCTTTGACAATGCGCGATAAATCACATAACCATCTGCATCGCTGATTGTATTCCACGACAGCTTGATTTTGTTATATGCATAGGAGCCTGCGGTAAGCTTTGGTCTGCTGTCCTTGAAAGCTGCCCTGCTTTCCTGCTCTGTGCTGTTATCGCCTGCGGAAATGGTTGTAAGCGGGCTTTCTTCCGGGCAAACTGTAATCTCATCTGCAAACGCAGCGCTCCATGCAGTCACTGTCATACAAATCATGACGGATACGCTTAAAACTTTTCGTAGTATCTCATTCCTTTTCATCTGCACACCTCCGTTTCCCTTTTGCTTGATTATATCATGCACTGCGGAAAAAGGAAATGTGCTTTCTCCCTATCTTCCCAAGACTTTACAAAAAGCCTTCCGAAGAAAGAAATTTTTCTTTTCGGTAGGCTAAGTCTTATAAAAGTCTTAGTCTTAGAGAAATGATTTTATGCGTTTTACCTTGCCTCCTCTCTGCGTGCCTTCTCCTGCTGGCGCTCCCTTGCTTTTGCGTAATACTCCAGAGCCTTTAGGATATATGCCTCCCGCCCGCCAATCGGCACGCTCTTTGGAATGTATTTTGAAACTTTATCCGCGTGCAATGTGATTTTCTCCTTTTGGTTTGGCTTTTCCTCTTGCATGACTGACAGAATGGAATCCTGCGAAAGATTCCCACTTTCGAGCAGTTTTCGCATTTTCTTGGTCTGTGCGTGGGACGGTGAACAGTCCTCTTGTTCCATGATGTCCAGAAGCTCGTGTTGCAATTCCTCAGGAATGTACGACAGTTCAACCGCTGGCGTCATTGCCATTGTCCCCTCGTCGACACGCTGCAATAATTCCGGGATCAGGTAGGTTAGGCGGATATATCTTCGCACTTGGTTTCTGCTATCTCCACTCTCCTGACCAATAATTTCTGCGCTCTCTAACTTCCGCCCAACTTGGGTGGAAGTTAAATCTGTCCGCTGTCCTTGCCTGCTCATCGCTTCTAATTTCATCTTATATGAAAATGCTTTCTCACTTGGCAGTAAGTTTTCACGCTGTAAATTTGAATCGACCATTACAATCGTCGATTCGTCATCCGTCAAATTTCGCACGATACAAGGGATTGTTTTGTTTCCCGCGAGGTTACTTGCAAACTTTCTTCGATGGCCGGAAATCATTTCATACCCGCCACCATCTCTCGGACGAACAAGCGCAGGGATTAGCACGCCGTTTTGCTGAATGCTTTCTACCAGCTTTTCCATTTCGCTGTCCATCTTCACGTGAAACGGATGGTTTGGAAATTCACTGATTTCCGATAGAGAAATGTCTAAGATTTTTTCTTTGCTATCTTCTTCGCGCTGTTCTTGCGTGCTGAATAAATCATCGAGCGTGGCAAGATTCATTGCGAGTTCTTTCTTTTTCGCCATGACTGACCTCCTTTGCTAATTTTTCATATGCCTTGCACACAGGGCTTTTCGCGTCATATTCAAAAATACTTTCCCCCTGCGACGGCGATTCGGCGGTCGATACTGCGACCGGAATTTCTGTCTGAAACAGCTTGATTTTACTGCTATAGGTACTCTTTATCACGCTTCGCACTTCTTTTGCCAAATTTGTGCGTCCGTCTACGAGCGTCAGTAAGATTCCGCTGATTCGCAGGCTCGGATTGGTATTACGCTGTACCCTGTTAATCGTTTTTAGCAGCTGCGTCATGCCCTTTGCGGGTAAATACTGTGCCTGCACCGGAATGATGACTTTATCCGCCGCCGTAAGTGCGTTAATCGTCAGCATTCCAAGTGATGGCATACAGTCAATAATGACATACTCGTAATTCTCTTTTACCTTGTCCAAATAGATGTGTAGAATCCTTTCTCTGCTCATTGCATTTACCAAGCTGACTTCCATCGCTGACAAGTCAAGATTCGACGGCACAAGGTCAACGCCTTCTTTTTGATGCAGGATTCCTTCTCCTGCCTCCATTGGCTCGTCACGAATTACCTTCTGCATAATGTCTGCCAATGTGACCTCAAGATTATCACCATCAAAGTAGCCTAAATAGGTTGTCAAATCTCCCTGCGGGTCAGCGTCGATTAGGAGTACCTTTTTCCCCTCTCGTGCCATGCCCACGCCCAAGTTGACTGCGGTTGTC
>CABQMM010000260.1 GCA_902465215.1 uncultured Bacillota bacterium | reverse complement strand
CAAATCGGCTGCCGCCGGTTTTCAGTGTATGAAATTCATCGGCGGCAGGATTCTCCTTTCTGCAGTATTCCCTCAGATGATATTCGGATTTTGAAAGATGCTCCGAATCGGTAAGCCCGCCGTCCACCTCAAGGTATCGGACGCTCGGCGTAAGAAAATGTTCCTCCCCCTCACTGTTCGATGTGTTGGAAAGCGGAATCATCTCCTTGCGTTCATCCTCCAGAAGTATCGCTCGCCGCGCCTCCGTGGTCAAATATTCCGGAATAAATATGTTGACGGTGGCAAGCAGTACCGCAAAGACAAACAGCGTCGTGCCCAGCACGGAAAGGGTGATATTTCTTCTTATATGCTTCATTTCGAGCCCCCGTCCGACCGCAGGCGATAGCCGTAGCCCCAGACCGTCTCAATCTGCACCTTGCTGTCTGCCGAGGAGAGCTTACTGCGTATGCGGCGCAGGGTTTCATCGGTCACTCTGGTTTCCACCTCGTCGTTGTAGCCCCAGATGTAAGTGAGCAGCTCGTCGCGCGAAAAGGCTTTACCCTCACCCCGCATAAGAAAAATGAGCATTTTCAGCTCGTTCGGGGAAAGCGCAAGAGGTTTTTCTCTGCAGAAAAGCCGCTTCTCATCACCGGAGAAACGCAGATCTCCGACGGTAATGTCCCTGTCCATCGGGTCGCCTCCGCGCTCCATATCCACTCGCCGGAGGAGCGCTTTGACACGCATCAGAAGCACCGTCGGGCGAAACGGCTTGGTCAGATAATCGTCTCCGCCCTGAAGGATCCCGTTGACATAGTCGTATTCGGTATCCTTTGCCGTCAGCAAAATGATCGGAACATTATCCTTTTCCCGGATGCGGCGACAGCAGGTAAGTCCGTCGGTGCCCGGCATCATAATATCCAAAATAACAAGATCGGCGCGTTTTTTATAAAACACACCTAAAAGTGCGTCGCCTGTTTCAAACGCGCACACCTCATATCCGTCATTTTCAAGAAAGCGCTGAAGCGTTTCCCGTATGTTTTTTTCATCCTCTGCGATGTAGATCCGTTGTTTCATAGCGCCTCCCCAAATAGATACAGAGCCGTGCCGCCCGGACACGGCTCTGCGCGTTTGTTTTATCTGCCTTTTTCGCAGACCGCAAGGTCGTCTTCTTCAAGTTCAAAGGGCATATCCGGCTCGATAGCCGCGATTTTTTCGTCATACTCGGCGTCGACGCGGTCCCAAAGCTCCGCATTACGGTCAAGAACCGAGTCGAGCTTTTCGTAGAGAGCATCGATTTCACCATAAAGTTGATCTGCGTTCTCATCAGTCATGCGATAGTAAAGCTCGTCAATCTGCGCTTCCAGCGATTCGATTTCGGCAAGGTCCGCAAGCAGAGCCGATTTCTCCTTTTCGGTAAGTGAGCTCATGCCCTTGATGAATTCCTTGTAGGATGCCTCAGCCGGGCAGACGTCATCAAAATCCGCTTCATTCAGTTCAAGCGTCATATCCGGCTCGTTTGCCGCGATCTTTTCATCATACTCATCGTTGACGCGTTCCCAAAGCGCTGAGTTTCTTTCGAGAACAGCCGTGAGTTTTTCATCAAGAGTGCCGATTTCTGCGTAGAGTCGCTCTGCGCTTTCATCGGTCATGCGGGAGTAGATTTCGTTGATTTGATTCTCATACCTTTCGATTTCGGCGAGGTCTGCAAGCAGAGCCGCTTTTTCCTCCGGGGTCAATGAACGCAGGCTTTCAACAAAACTCTTAAGTGGCTGTACGCCGCAGTCACCGGAAGTCTCACAGACGGAAACATCGGGCTTCGTTGCCGGCTTGCCAGGCTTCGTCTCGTTCACCGAAATCGCCGCCGCAGATACTGTAGCTATGCTGAGTGCAAGCACAAGTGCGAAGATAATCGTAAAAATTGTTTTTCTGTTTTTCATAACAAATGCTCCTTTGTTTTAATTTGCGGTTTCGCTTTCCGCAACATAAGTATAGCAGAACGGAGCATACTGTTCACCGAAAAAACGCTTGAATTTTGTCACAAAGCTGTAAGAATCGAAGGCGGTACAGATATCATTTCCCATTCTCGCCGGCGAAGGTTTTCCCTGCTGGTTGCGCTTGATTTCTATAACGCAGTCAATCGACTCCGCTGACGGGCAATTTCCGCAAAGGAAAGAAACTCCTCCTCCGTTACCAGCTTCGGGCTGAGGGAGAAGACGATCTCCTTCGCCTTGTGCAGCGGGATGATGCCGTAGAGGTTTGCTCTCGCATTGAAATATTTGCGTAGAAGCCGTGAGGTCGTGTCTTTTAATGGGATTTCCCGATAGCGGGCGTTCAGCTCCCGACGTGTGTATTCCTCCGGTAATTCTATGTATTGTTCCTTGCTCATAGCTTTTCCTCCTCAATCAAAATACGTACTGTTTTACCACAGGATAGGCGGCTTATACCGATTTTGAACGATTATTTGGTCTGGTATCGTGAGAAGCGCATCAAGCTGTCTCTTCGCGGCTTGAGTCCAATAGAATACAGACGCAAATCAGGACTGATCTGACAGCTCCCTGTCCAGGATTTTGTCCGCAGGCTCGTACCAAAAAGTTAAAGCAGTCTGATTATGTATGAAAACCATCATAAAGGAAGGGTTATCTCCTTAAGCTACAAGGAGATAGCCCCATTTGTATTGTAATCGAAAATTATTCGGATGCTAAAATAACCATGTAATTATCACCATCAAACCCAATCCCTTTCACAATAGCGTTATTATCCAAATTTTTCAAGAGTCTTGTTACTTCATCCAAATAATCGATTTTCGATAAGCCAATATATTCCTGTGTAGTGCTATCTTTTTCTGAAACAATCTCTTTTTTGGGGATTAGCAATTCGCCTGCATCATTCAGTAAAAGTTCAGCAATCAGCGTATCGTGGTGATAGAGCAGATGCAATGCATATACGCCTTCATTGCCATCAGCATCCAATAAAGGAATCGCGATCAACCAATCAAAATCGAATAAATACTGGCTTTCCAGTTCTTTATGAAGAAGATAAACGTCTTGATATTTATATTTGTTAATCCATCCTTCCGTTCGCCAA
>CABQMM010000259.1 GCA_902465215.1 uncultured Bacillota bacterium | reverse complement strand
GTAGATATAGGTGTTTGCCTTTACTTCTACCAACAGCTCCTTTTCATTTGGCAGGAGAATCTTATGCTGCGCTCCCGCTTTTACGCGGAAGGTCACGATGGTTTCGTCTTTGCCGTTTTCGATTGTCAGATTTTCTTCCTGCATGCTTTGATTTAATTCGTACTTCTTTCCGTCAATCGAAATTTCCGGCATCGGGTAGCGACTCTTGCAATGAACGGTTACAACTGCATTTTCAAAAGCGTCCATGACAATGTTTCCTTCTATGCCGTCCTGTGGATAGGAAAAATCACATGGAGCAGAAACAAGCTCCTTGTCCTCTCCGATGGCAAAATAAAAAGGCATGTCATTTAAGACATAGCCGCTCTTTACCGCAATCTCCTTAATGTAATATAGGCCGTCCGGAAGTTTGATGGTGGAGAACGCCTTTCCGTCCTCGCGGACTCTCAGAATATCAAGCAGCGTATCTTTTGGGACTTCACTGATTGCGCCGTCCGCACTTTCTGCACTTTTCATGCTTTCTGCAGAAAAAATGCCAAAGACTGCGCCGCTTCCTGTCTGATAGTTTTGCGACTGGTAGGTCTTTTCAAAGACTTTCGATAAGTCAATTTCTACTTGGTAGCGCCGATTCTTTAGACTGAGCACTTTCCAGACAAGCGGAGTAAACTGGTTTTCATAGGAAAGCTCAACTTCGTAAGCCGAAGCGTCTGTCACATACCCGCTTCCTGCGTCCAGTTCCCGCACGATATATCTTCCAAGCGGCAGAAGTTTTGACACCGCTTTTCCTTCCGCATTGGTCGTAATCGTATCCACTAAATCCCCCATCGAGGCGCGCGTTGTCTTATATACACTGTCAAGCACGGCAACGCCAACACCGTTTCCCGATTCCGCCTCATCCTGATACAGCGTCATGGTGTAGCCATCGGCATAGGTGATTTCCAGCGGACTTTCCGCGTCTTGGTTTGAAACAATTTCAATCGTGTAGGATTCTTTTTCTCCGCTTTCTGCAGCTTCATGGCGAACCGCCTTCCAGCTGATGTCATCATACGGCGTTCCGCTGCTGACCGGATGATCCGGCGTCAGTTTTGCATACCAGTCAATGCGGTGGTCGGTGCGATGCTCCCCACTTTCGTCTTTTTCATATTTTACAAAGTTTAAGGTCGGAACAAGATACTGAAAATCACTGTCCACCGCAGCTTGCGGAATGGTAAGCGTCACTTTCATTACGCCGCCTTGATAATACATTTCGGTTCGGATTCCGTCGGAAGAAAGAAAGTACAGTGGCGCATCCGGCTCTGCTGCCGTAAAGCTCATAGTATTTCCTTCTTCTTCGTAGGTATAGCCTGCTCCAATCTCTGCCTGCGGGCGAATTTCTTCTGCCTGTTTGGTTATCTTGGTAAGTGCTGTCTTTTCTTTGGTATTTGCCTTTGTTTCTACCAGAAAACCGTCCCAGCAAAATGAGAAACCATTTTCATCGCCTGCCTGCTTGACATAGCTTGCCTTATAAACCTGAATGCTCATCTTCTGGAAATTTCCGTTTTCGTCACATTCCTGCCATTTGCCATCAGTAAGCAGTACCGCATACTGCGGGCTTTCAGTTTCGTTCTTTGTAATAATGATGTGATGTGCCTTTTCCTGTGGTTCATCCGTGTACGGAAGAAGGCTCCATCCCTCCGGAACCGTAAAGGTATCGGCCGGAGTTCCGTTTTCATCGCAAAGCACAGACTGCGGACTATCATAATACGCACCGCCCATATAGTAGCCTTCCGTTTGAACCGCAAAGCTCTCGCCTACTTTTATGACCGCCTTTTCCCCGGCGGCTTTAGATAGAAGCTCAGCTCCGTAGTTTTCCCATTCGTAACGTGTTTTGGTTTCTTTTCTTTCTGCAAGGTCGCCTTTGCTCTCGTCGATGACGCCATCGCCGTCAAGGTCTTTTGCTTCCTGTACAATGCGTTCTTCTTCCTTAACATCGCTTGCGGTTAAATGGTAAAAGACATAATCTTTTTCTTCATATCTGCTTGCCCCGATTTGCGACAGGTCAACCGGATTTCCGTCCTCATCGGTATCCATTTCTCCGTCTGCTTCATAAAGATAGGTCTTATCGTATACAGAAAGATTACTTGCAGGGTTCGGATCGTCCGGTGACTGATAGCCCAAAAAGCTTTCAATCGGAGAAAGGGCTTTTTCGCCAACGCTTCCGTCCGGGAGGGTAAGCGGAATGGAAATCTGATATCCCTCTTTTACGGTCGATACCTTGGTCACTTCCACATCGGTAATCGTCTTTCCGCCTGCCTGATAGGTCATCGTAACTTTTACATCATAGCGCAGCTTCAGACCGTTTTCTTCCGTTTCGTAAGCGTAGGAATATACCGTATCTTTTTGCTCCGGCGACACATAGATACGGGTATAATGTCCGTCCTCACTTTCGCTGCGGTCTTTCAAAAACCAGAGTTTGGCACCGGAATTATGCAAAAGACTTCCTGTTTCATAAATGCTTCCCTCTCCGCGGAAAAACTTGGATAGCGTATGCTGCACTTTCTCCAAAAGATTTCCGGTATGGGTCGATTTTTCGGTCGGGATGACAATTTCTTCCCCTGTTTTGGCGTCATAAATTTTCGGGCCGTCGCTGCCATCATTTAAGAGAATATCTTCGGCAGCAAAAATGCCAAAGACCGCATCTTTTAAGGCAGTAGCCTTTTCATCGATTGGCTGCATGAGGGTGTATCCGTCTTTGATAATTTTTCGGAATCCGGAAAAAGCCTCCCCGCTCTTCTTAATTTCGATTTTTCCTTTTGCCATATGGTTCGTCAGATATACCGGATGATAGGTAATCACATACGGATAGTCCGCAGAATCATAGTTTGCATCGGCTTGTGAGATGTTTCCCTGATAATCAACCATCTGCCCAAAGTTGCCGTCGATATGGGTTTCCTGTTTTTCTACCTTAAAAGTGTAGAAATTGAAAACTTCATTTAATGCGTATGCGTCCTTTCCCTCGTAGGTGACTTTTTCCATAGCGTCATCATAGATACCGACAAGGTCGCTGTAGGAATGTCCGGACAGAGCTT
>CABQMM010000258.1 GCA_902465215.1 uncultured Bacillota bacterium | reverse complement strand
CGGCGACGCGTCATAAGCTTCGATATCCGCTTTTATCGGGACGGAAATATCAAGATCCCTTCCGAGAGTTGCTCTGTCAAGAATAACTATTTTCATTTTTATTCCCCGCATTGTAAAATATAGAATAATTTTATCACACTAAAGAAAAAAAGTCAAACAAAAAGACGCTGATATCGGATTTAAGAAATTTAAAATAAATTTACATTTTATTGTTGCGTATTCTTTAAAAATCTGATATACTTATTTATAAGATTTTTTGCGGAGACTTAAATTTATATTGTGCCTTCGTGCGAACCCATGCTCTGCCGCGGTTTTTAGGATTATTGAAACGGCGGCGCACGTCAATCTCCTTTTATACTTATTCTGCGCCGGAGGAGATGCGGGTTCATAATTTTTTGCCGATGCGCAGCGGCGGAATGGAGTTTTTTATGAAAAAAAGCACAAAGCTTGTTCTGATATCAGCTATGGCGCTGTCAATGCTCACGGGCTGTTATAAGCAGGACACAAAAATCACGGTAGGCCCCCTGGGCGGAGCAAAAGCGGAAATTTCGTTTGCGGGTACAGACGCTGCGGTAGGCGAAGTATCCGGCGGTGCATCGTACGATGAGCTCATGGACACCATCCTTCCCCAAATTGAAAACATGCAGAAAGATGAGGGCAATTCAAGCGTAGACGTTCAGAAAATTCAGGAAGACTTAAACGGTCAGACAATAAACGGCGTTAAGTATACCGCAAAGTTTGCAAGCATTAACGATATGCTCTCTTCAAATCTCTTTTTGGCATTTAACGGCTCCGTTGCTTCTCCCGTAACAAGCGAATCTTCGGCAAGACAGGGCGTAGGCATAGGTCTTAAAGCAAAACAGCACTGGTACGGAACGGAATATTTCGCAAACGGTACAATAAGCCTCACACAGGGCAGCGATATTTCGGATGAAGAAAAGGCTCAGCTTTCGGACGCATCCATTTCCGTTAAGATCAATTTCCCCTTTACTTCGTTTACTACATACGGAAAAGAGAACAAGGGATTCCTTACACCGGTATTCAAGTATACGGCAAATGCCGAAAACCCCGAAGTTCCCGTTAACTTCTATGTATTTGCTCCCAACATAATGATGCTGCTCGGAATCATTATTATCATTGCTTTGGCAATTTTTGCGGCAATGCTCATGAAAAAGAATCGCGCACTTGAGTCAAAATTAAAGGGCGATGATGAAACTTGCAGCTGCGACTGTGATCTTTCGGCAGACGATGAAAACTTTTTCGAAGGCAGCGAAGAAACAGAGGAATTTAATGATTCAGAAGCGACGGAAACTCCCGAAACGGAAGACAAATCCGAGGATGATGAGTAATATCGGGGGAAAACGTGAAAGTTCCTCTCGCGTTATGACTTAATCTCTTGTCATTCTTTGCCCTGCCGATAAGAGAAATTCAGTGACTTTTTGTGCCTGTGCAGGGAGGCGGAACGGAGATTTTTATGGCTTGCGCAAACATTGAACAGTATACGGGCATTAACATTGCCGACAGATTTGAAGGCGTTAAAAGAGACTTGTATCTTTCTTGCTGGGAATATATGCATAAAGCCTTTGGCGATAATGTTGAGTTTGAGAGGATGAAATATCAGATCTTGCTTTGTCCCGAGACGCGCGATTATTTGTATCGCGCACCCGAGCCTTCAAGATATATATACGGCAGCCGCCCCGTTCTCGAAAAAATTGTTTATGATTTGACGGCTCCGCTTAAAACGGAGCGCGAAAAGGCGCTTGCGATTTTGGTATATATAAGAGATTTGTACAAAACAAACTGTATGCTGAGAGGCAGCGACGGAAACGATTGGATTGATTATTTTTACGGCGGAACCGAGGAGGAGCTTATAAAAAAAGGCGAGTGGCTGTGCGAACGCGTGGCGCGGCTTATGGCCGCTCTTTGCGAAATCGCCGGGATGCCGGGGAGAGTAATATTCCACATGGCAAACGGTCATTTGACAAGTGAAATTTTCCTTGAGGGCAAATGGTCGTATTTCGATCCGCGCAAGGGTCTTTTCTATCTCGATGAGGAAGGGAAAATAATGTCCCTTGCAGAGCTTATGGATAATCCGGATATGATTTACAGGCAAAGCGATGAGGTGTACTCGTATCATTCCGATTACTGGACGCTTGAGGATTGCAATGACGGCAACCACGACAGATATTTCAATCAGAATGAAATACAGTGCCTTGTTCCCTATTCTCTGGCAGACGCTTATAAGTACCACTTCAACTGGATGCCCGGCACGAGACTCGAGGATCATCACACAGCCGAGAGGGATTCGGCGCATGACGAATATGTAAAATGCATCAAAGAATACCTCGGCTGACCTTCGTGGCGGCTGACTCGGAAAAAATGCCGCAGACACCGTTTTCAATCCTCGCAAGAAGTGCGAAAAGCCATTTAGCGGCGCATATATATGCACTTTGATTCAGCTTGTTCGTTCTGCATTGATAAGCATGGAAGGGGCCGCGGTAAAAAGCGTTTTACCGCAGCCCCTCTCTGATTTTACTATTTCGAAAAACAGGTGGTAAATTTATGTTCTTACCAAGATTTAATGTAACCGTTCGCACAAACGCAGCGGAGCTTCCAGCAAGAGACAGCTTTTGCATTAACGACTGTACTCCGCCTTCAGGCTCTGTTATGGTAAAGCCCGTGCAGCGTACGTTAAGGGGCAGAAACTTTGTTTTCGCCGTGACGGACAGCACTGCGATGGCGGATAATATCACTCCGCCCTCCGCGCTAATGTCGGAGCTTATAGCGGAAAACTGCAAAAAGCTCTGTAATACGACCACAGATAAACTCGGTATTATTGTCAACGATTTTTTAACCGAGGCAAACGGCGAATTAAGCTCAAAGGCATCTGCGTATTCGCTCAGAAACTACGGTGCATCATATGCCATGCTGCATATACTGGACGGCACTGCCGTTATATCAAACCTCGGCAACGTATCAGCGTTTCTTTTGCGCGGAGACGAGCTTTCTCAGCTCAGCGAAAATCATTCGAAAAAGCAGGAGCTCGTTGCGGCGGGAGGCCTTTCGGAGG